>JALRCK010000175.1 GCA_023262305.1 Deltaproteobacteria bacterium | reverse complement strand
GTCCGCTGTTAGAGCCAGCCGAGCGATATCAGAGAGTCCGTCCGTCTCGATCGAACCCAAACTATCAGCCTCGTCACCGAGCTTCTCAGCATACTCCTTGGCGCTCTTAAGAATCTCGGAAACCTGCTCTTGGGTAAGACCATCGATCTCCATGAGCTCCTCAAGGGCAGCGTCAGCCACCTCACGCACCGTGCGATACCCCTGCTGGAACAGGAGCTCTGCGTGCATGAAATCGATCCCCGGAATCGCGCCGAGAGCGGCACGAGCACGTCGAGCCTCCTCCTCAGCAACCGATACGCTACGAACATCGATTCTCCATCCAGAGAGCTTACTTGCGAGCTTCACGTTTTGTCCGCGGCGACCGATAGCGAGCGAAAGCTGATCGTCTGGCACGATTACTTCCATTGAGTGCTGCTCTTCATCAACGACCACTCGGCTTACCTCAGCTGGAGCAAGCGCTCGAGCAACAAAAGAAGGCTCGTCTGGAGTCCATGTGATGATGTCGATACGCTCACCACGGAGCTCTTGTACGACAGCTTGAACGCGGGAGCCCTTGATACCTACGCACGCTCCAACCGGGTCAACGCTTGGGTCGTTCGAGTATACGGCGATCTTAGCTCGCTCACCGGGCTCACGTGCTACTGCTTTGAGCTCAATAACTTTGTCGGCGATCTCTGGAACCTCAAGCTCAAAGAGCTTCTTGATCAGGTCAGGATGGCTGCGGGAGAGGATGATCTGAGGGCCACGCGCTGAGCGGTCCACGTCCAGAACCATTCCACGAAGACGATCGCCAGGGCGGTATCTCTCACGCGAGATCTGCTCCCGCTTCGGAAGGATCGCCTCGGTGCGCCCAAGGTTCACGATGATGTTTCCGCGCTCAAGACGAAGAACGATTCCGTTAATCAGATCGCCCTTACAGTCCTTATACTCTTCATAGATAACTCCACGCTCAGCATCACGCACCTTCTGCATGATCACCTGCTTAGCGGTCTGCGCAGCGATACGGCCGAGCACGTCAGTCTCAAGCTTCTTACCGAGCTCATCGCCCGCCATCGCATCGGGATCGACCTCTTTGCGTGCATCCTGCACGGAGATCTGTGTATCAGGATCCTCAACGGTATCCACAACGACCTTGAACTGGACGACCTCTATCTCGCCGGTCTCCTCGTTGAACTTCGTCTCAAGATTCAAATTATGACCGTAGTGCTTGCGTGCTGCTGAGAGCATCGCTGACTCAACCGCCTCGATTAGCACCTGCTTATCAATCCCCTTATCTCGGCCCATCTGGCTCAGGATCGCATTAAGGTCAAAAGTCGATGACATACTCACTCACCTCTTACGTTTTCATCACACGGTCGCCCGCCTCAAGCGTGGCAACCTGCGTTAAAATTTGAAGTCTACTCTCGCTTCCTTCACATCATTCAAAGGGACGAGAAGCTTCTCTGTCGCCTTCTTCTCGTCTACCTCGATTTCGAGAACTCCGTCAGCGAAAGACTGCAACAGACCAACAACGACCTGATACGAGCCTTGCGCATTTCGAAACTTCGCTCGAATTCGCTCTCCGACAGCTCCACCGAAATGCGCTGGCAACCGCAGCGTCCTATTAACCCCCGGACTGGAGACCTCTAGCACACAACTTGCTGGCACGAAGGAGCTCTGTTCGTCGATGTCCAAGAGCCTCTTAGTCACTCGAACACAGTCTTCGAACGTGACACCACTGCGACGTTCAGGAAGCTCATCCGAGCCCTCACTGACATCACTCGAAGACTTTGTGATGTACACTCGAACAACTCCACTTCGACCGGAGGCTCCCCCATCTCGCGGAAACTCGATGTCAAAGAGCTCAACTCCTTCGGAGCGAGCAACTTCATCGATCATCTTCCACATCGGAGAGCTTTCGATCCCTTCGGCGATCTCACCAACAGCGATCTCGCCAGACGGAAGCAGATTGTCCGAAACTTCACTACTCATTCGTTACGCCACACACATTTCCCGTGCCGGTCCATCCCTTGTCACGAAGCGCAGCCAGTAGCCAACGCTTCGCTTTGTTAGCGCGACCCGAAGATACAGACGTGCATCCGAGTTACGTTCACGAGTGCGAGAGACGCACCCGAATGGCAGGGACCTGCCGAGAGATGTTGGGAGGTTAGCACAGGGATGAATTTTGTACAATCACCAGCTATGCTTTGGCTCAACCGAAAAACACTGCAACTTCAGCCTGTTACGCACAGGGGCTCCTAGCCTGGAGAAGCCACCATCGTGATTGGCTCAAAGCATTCGGCGTGGTGATAGTCTGGCTCTACCCCGCGAGGAGGATGCGAGGAGAGAAAGGTTGGCTCGGGGCGATACCACATACCCGAAACATGAATACGAGAGTTGGGAGCGATATCAACCTCGAGGGAACGACGCTCGAATGCGGCAACGACCTCCCAGCTCCCCTCTTTGAGCGAGCACGATATGTGGCTGAGGTGTGGACGTTTCGCGCCGGGATCCCGCTTGCGATATTCTGAAAGCGTCATCGACCACCAGGCACCTGAGGGCGCGACATTGAACTCCTGGTATCGTCCCTCTGGATTTTTGATGAAGAGCTCTGCCACATCTCTGTTCCACAACCCTTCAACGTACTCCCCCTGGTATTCCTCCCGTGAGTACACGTGCCCGCCAGGTAGTGAGCAGACGAACCATAGGGTGCGTGGATCCATAGCAACGCTCCACGAGAACGGATGCGGGAGAGTGCTCCCCTTCCAACACCGAGATTGAGACGAGCGCGACAACGCGCGCGCATCGTCTACTGAGATATCACGGAGGGATGTATAAACAGAAAGAGCCACAACAACCTCAACAACGAGACAAACAAGAATCCTTTACGCCCTCTTCTCAAGGGGGCGCGTGCCTCCGTGTGTCGCTCTCAACAATCGACACGCCTCTCGCGCTCGCTCAAATGCAAGACCGAGAGCCGCCTGAGCCATAAGCAGCGGAGAGTTATGATTTGGGCGCCACTCTTCGCGCTGGGAATCCCACGCGAACGCCTCAGGCAGAATACCCGCTGGGATCTCATACCGCTGCCCCTTGCCCGCAACATCGAGGATATGAGGCTCCCTCGTTATAAAGGAGAGCGACCTCTTGAGGTGCCTATCAGCGTAGGCAAACGCCTCTCGATCGACACCACCGGACTTAATGAATCGCCGGTAGTAGTAGGCAGAGAGGAGTGGATCAAAGAGGGTCCACTCCGCAGCCTTGAATCCTTCGCACTGTTTAGCAAACTCACCTTTATCTCTTGGGTCAGCGTTGTAAAAGTAATCCTGCCCCACATAAAGGTCTGCTCCCTCCTCACACGCCTGATCCCAACGACGGAAGCCCGTCTTGCCCATGTTGGTATACACGGTGCGCAAAATCGTATTTTGTCGCTCAAGCTTCAAGTTGCAATCAAAAGGATAGAGCAAGAGCATCATCGCTGAATCGCAGGGACGCCGGTCGCACTCTGTTGCCAACCCGACCTCAGGTATTCGAGCCTGCACGGTCTTCATACAACTGTAGAGAGTTTCCTCTAACTGCTCCCGGAACGCGTCCCCGTCCTGCCTACCGTTGTATTCAACGGGGAGGTAATCCCATCCTTGGCGGTCATGATACATTCGAGCCTCATGCAGCGCTGCAAGCACAATCCCAACACTCGTCGCGCGGCGCCACTGACGGATATCTTCCCACGGTCCGTAATCGAGCGTGTCGTGAGCTTGAACACCGTGAAGCATCTTCACCGCGGCTGGAAGGATCGAGTCGGACGCCCACGGCATCGGATCGAGATCACGGAGATTAAAGGATGCGCCTCCCGGAGAGGTCTTTGTCGCCTGATTTGCAAATCTATACGGAGCCCAAATCATCGCGCCAAGTGCGTCGAGCTGTTGGTGTCCCCAATCGTGATTGCACGTTTCGAGCTGCCCCTGAGCGTTTACGGAATACTTGATATGCGGCCCATTGTTCCCTTCCAGGAAGAGCTTTCGAGCATGCTCGGGTCCACCCCAATGGAACTGTAGGATCTTGCTGCGATGCGGATCCTGACCTGCGAACGACCAGAGGTTTCGAACGATCTGGTTGGCCTTATCGGGGAATCCTGCACGATTGAGCGCCGTCGCTGTGATGATACCATCGCGCGCCCACATGTTGCGGGAGTAATCCTCCAAGCCCACGCGCGAGGCCTTCATGATCTGATTGTGAACCGCGGCTGTCACAGTTCCTGAATGGAAGCCAACCAGTGAGAGATCGAGCGAGGGATGGCGGAGGATACTTTCGAGGTCCTCGAGCGTAAGAGCCCGCTCCTTGCGAATGAAATCCTTCAGTGGATGCCCCTCAACAAGCTGTTCAGAAAATGGGATGTGCTTTAAGTCAGGCAACCCAAGCTCGAAGTAGCGGGGAGCCGGCGGTTGAACCTGCAAGGACGGGAGGTCATCGTTGGTGGGCTCCAAGATTCCGGCAGCTAGATTACAAACCCACCCACTCTCGGACTGGCTCTCCCTTTGGACTGGCGACACACCCGGCTTGTGCATGCTCCCCCTGTAATAAGGTAAACACCGAAGGTTCGGTCAGGTTAGACCGAGCCGATCAATCGTCAAAGGGGAAAAATGCATTCAGATGCGCTCAGTTAGTGACAGATCAGGTCCTAACTAGTTCCAATCACTTAAAAATCACTCCCCTCGCCCTCAATGTGACGTAGCGAAACGACGTCGGCTCCATGTACAATCCCCATCGCAGCTTCCTCTCAAATTCAGCGCGCTGAGATTGGGCGGGAGTTGTAGCGTGTTTTTTTTAGGTTAAGAAAGGAGGCATTGCATGGAACGGCATGGTCCTTTCGTGGGTTGTCGGTGGTGTGGGGAGCGCTTCCGGGCACAGCGATCATCAGATGACTGCTGCTCGCTTGGTTGCGCTGAGGAGATGTTCCAAACTCGCGAGGAGCTCAGGATTGTTCAGGGGGAATTTAATTCCCTTAACGATCACGTGGAGTCCCTTCACGAGCGGATATACCGCCTCCATCGGCGCGTAGAGCGCCAGGTCTCAAAGTTGAAAAAACTTGGGGACCAGTGGAGTGCGACCACAAACCAAGAGACCCTGTTCTCGACAGAACGACAAGAACGGAGAGTTTCGCTCGTACTGGGCAGACTCAACTCCACTCTTGAAAGGTATGACCGAGAGGCTGTACCGAAGGAGCGAAAGCTCTTCGATCTCGAGAAAGCGGTCGAGGCGTTGAAACAGCTCGTTGGTGAATGCTAACGGGCGTCTAAGGTCGAGGAATGGAGCACGTTTTCATTCCTCACGGAATAAAACACGCTACACTCCTCGCCTAATCACCCTCTGCGCAACGGGCTCACGTTGGACTGAAACATCAGCCTTGATGCGGACTCCTACGTCATTGCGATGAGCCTCTCAGCGAGGTTCTTGGCGGGGGCACGTCGAGGTTACGGCTCCACCTGAAGCCTGAGTT
>JALRCK010000174.1 GCA_023262305.1 Deltaproteobacteria bacterium | reverse complement strand
AGTTTTGTGCGAAACTGATCGCTCGTATCCTGCGGGATGAGGCGCCACCCGGTGTCATCGATAGTGATGACGAAGCGACGATTCCCTTTGTTCGATATCCCTTCAATGCCGAGTAGTGTGTGAGAGAGCGGTACGATGCGAAGAGAGCCTGTCTTGAGGTTGACCTGACACGATTCAAAGCGGGCGACAGCTTTCTGAGCGTGCGCAAGCAGGCTCTGATGTGGTGACTGACTTAAATTTTCTAAACCCCAAGCTTCCATACGAAGGATGAGAAGAGCACTGGAAGAGTTAAACCAGTGATGAGTGGGGGGCGTGGATTGTCGAAAGACAAGACACGTACCAACTCAAGAACCTCTCCTCATCGTGTATTACTTGCCGAACAGACCTCCGATGATGTCGGTGGTCACTTGTCCAGCAGCAGCACCACCAGCCATACCCAAAGCCTCCTTACCGACGTTGCGTCCAGTAATGGCTCCGAGCACAGCGCCTTGCGCTCCGCCAGCAACACCCGTCTTAAGGGTCTTACCGACGTAGTTGCCCACGGCGTTGCCCTGAGGGGCAGCGGCCGGCTGCTGCACGTAGACAACCTGCGGCTGGGCAGGCTGTTGCACAACAACGGGCGCAGCAGCGACAGGCGCCGCAGCCACAGGGGCCGCAGGCGTGACCTTCTGCAGCACGACCTGATACAGGTTGCCTGCAGAGTCCTGCAGGTAGCCGCCGAGCGGAACCGGGGTTCCGGGGGCGACCTGCGCGTTGCTGGTGACGGTGAAGGCCATCGCGGAAGCGATGGCCACAATGAGGTTACGGATCATGTTCATGTTTTGTTTGTCTAATTGCTGCTCTTGGCTTTTTTCTAAACCCCACCACCGAGAGGTGATGTAAGATTTAAAAGTTAGCCGCGAACCAGACGGTTTCCCTCTGATCCCACACCAGACCACTTTTCGATCTTTTGTAGGATCAGAGGGAGAAACAAACGTTCTCACATGAGAGGACACTGCAACCGACAAGCGGCTACACGTCCCCAAAACCATTTCTCTTCCAGTGC
Source organism: Deltaproteobacteria bacterium (assembly GCA_023262305.1). Classification (GTDB taxonomy): domain Bacteria; phylum Bdellovibrionota_C; class UBA2361; order UBA2361; family OMII01; genus OMII01. The sequence goes on along the minus strand of JALRCK010000174.1, from coordinate 4,445 downwards.
TATTTCTCGCTCGAAGGACGGTTGCCCCACCAACGAGAAATAGACACTTATTGCTCTCTTCTACCCATCACCAACGATGTCAAAATCCATGGAAAATACGAAGGTTTCCCCATGTCTTAAAGGAGAATCCGCACTTTGGAGCAATGTGCTTCAGGAAAAGTGATATAAAAATAAATAGGTAGCAATAACAAATAGTTGCAGGTGCACATCGCCCGGAGAGCCCGTCTCCTGACGGGCCGGGTATGTTCAAATTCCCCGAATTGGACCGCGGCCTGGGGTGCGTTATGGAGCGGTGATCGCGGGACCGGCCCGTCGGGACCCGACTTCGCTGCGCTACGTCGGGCAGGGCACCAGCCCTCCGGGTCGGCAGCGGCAGACACGATTGGCTGGTGCGAAATCCCCAACCCCCTGAATTACCTAACGCCCTCTCGGGTCGAGGCGAATTAGCCTCGATGCCCAACACCCCCCTTTGATAGACTAAGCTTCAGTGCAAACGCTTCGCTTTCTGCTCGCCCACCTCTCCTCCTTTCGGCGCATCTTCTGGGTGCTGATCTGTGTTGGCGCGATCGATGGAGCAACCTCGTTCTCGGTGCCGATCCTCTTGGCCGAATTCACCAAGCCGCCGATTACAACCGATCTCCTCTCACGCGTGGTGCCGATCATCACCGTGTGTCTTGCAACCTCGCTCCTCCTTCAATGGTGTTTGCGATCGTGGGGCGAGAGCCTCACGGGATGGTTTGGAAACGATCTGCGACTCTCGCTCTTTTCGCGCACTGAGCGCTTAAGCATCGATACCCTCTCAGCGTATCACTCGGGATACATCGCATCGCTCATAAACCAGGTTGCCGGATCCGTTGGCGCGCTCTCCTCCACCATCGTATGGCTGGTTGGGCACCTGTGTTCCGTGTTGCTCCTCTTCATGTTCTTCACTGCGCGCGAATCAAAAGAGATGGCGGTCGTGAATCTCGCTATCCTGTGCGTGTTTGTGACGGTAGGGGTGATCCTTGCGCGCAAGATCGTTCCCCTCGCTGACGACAAGAATCAGACCCAAGCGGTAGTGATGGAGCGATTCATCGATCTCTTAACGAACATCCCAACCATCAAGCGTCTCGGCATCGTTTCGTGGGCGCAACATATGCTGCGCCACGAATCTCAAGCAAGCGACGCCTCAATATTTAGATTTCAGCGCTTTCACGCAAACCGGTGGTGCCTGCTTCATGGGATCTTTTATACGGCGCTTATCTCCACGATTGGGTTCCTCCTCTTTCAGGTTGAAAAGGGCGCTGTGTCAGCCTCGATATTGATTCTGTTTATCGCTGGGTTTGCCCGAGTCCAGAACCTCGCCGAACGGCTCTCTGAGTTGATCAAATCCCTCCTTGAAACGAACGCCTACGTCGCTAAGCTCGAGGAGATCTTGTGCCAGGAACGGCCTTTGGGCGATCGAAGTGTTGCGCCCCTAGATGAGATTTTGTGTGATTCAATAGTGCACCGCTACGGCGAGCGCTCTCAAGAGATCCGAGTCCCGCACGTTAGCTTCCGACGAGGTGAGCGGGTTCTCATCTCCGGTCGCTCAGGGCAGGGAAAGAGCACCTTCTTAAGTATCCTTGCGAATCATCGAACTCCGCGCGCTGGCGAATGCCGGTGGAACAAAGAGTTGTATTCGACCTACAACGACACCCTCACGCACTCTTTTGCGGTCGTCTCGCAAGAAGCTGAGCTCTTTAACCTCTCCCTTCGCGAAAACCTCACGATGGGAAGTCCTGTGCCTGACGGGGAGATCCTCACCCTTCTTCACGATTTAGGGTTAAACGATCTCATGCAATCGCTTCCTGAAGGGCTCGACACCAAGGTCGGCGAGAAGGGGGTTCACCTCTCCTCAGGACAGAAGCAACGAATTAATATCGCGCGCGGATTGCTCTTGGGGCGCCCAGTGCTCCTTCTCGATGAGCCGACCTCACACCTCGATAAGGCGAGCGAGGAGCTCGTGATCAAACGACTCTCGCAACTTCCCGCAACGACAACGGTGGTGATCGTGTCGCATCACGCCGAGCTGCGCTCGTTATGTTCGAGGGAGTTTGTGTTTGAGAATGGAGTGATGAAGGAAGGAGCGCGTCTTCGCGGTTCGACGTAAATGAGAGTCTAGCAGGGATTTCTCTCTAGCTCGGCTTAGCCCAACCGCCTAACAGGTCCCGTGCGATCAGCTCGTCATTTCCATAGAGCAATGCGTTATCTTTCAGCCCGTGCGCAAAGGCGGTCACCCTCTCAGGGGTAACGCGCTTGCCGCACTCCCTGGCGAGCTCTGAAGAAGCTCCGAGTGTGCGATACACGGCGTTAATAACGTCAGAATTCGGCATCGAGGCTGAGAATGTATCGATGATCTCTTTGCGCTTTACCGCTGGAGGTTTCTGGCCACGAATCATCCAATCCCGCACACTGTTTGCAGGAATTCCGGTTGCACGCGCGATCTGGGCCGGATTCATCCCTTCCGATTGGTATCCTTGGCGAACGGTCTCGTAGTCTGCCACGGTGAAGTGATTCTTTTGTGAGGGCCGATGAGCCAGAATAAACGCGACCCTCTGTCGGTCGGGTAGTGAGAGGGGGACCCTTTCAGCGAAGGTCTGCCACTCGGTGATCTCTTTGAGTCGTAAGCTCGGAACCGGATGATCGAGAATGAGAGGAAGCAATCCGACCTTGACGAACACCCGACCGATGTCTCGAAGGAGGTATTCCCCATCCACTTTGTTGATTCCTATCCCCGAGGATGACCCGGTGAACATCCATCCACTGTGATCAAAGATCCCGCGGATGTAGTTGATCCGTTCACCTTCCGTGCCGAGATGTTCCCAGGGCACGCGTGAGTTGTAAGCGGTGACTCTCTGAAAATGGAGAGCGATCTCCTCATTGTGTACAACGAGGCGGATGTACGCCGTGCCATGAATATCAACCGATTGGTGGCAGGCAGATTTGCCCGTAACAGAGATAATTCGCTCATTAAGGAGGCTAATCTGCCGCTCATCTTGGGAGGCGAACGAGATCCGATTGTCTGGTTTGCCGCCGATCTCGGTGCAACCGGCCCACGCACCGAGAAGATAGGCGAGGTCGGCACTCTCTCGTCGAAGGTGCGCGTGGAACGCGGGAACCTGAAGTGTGCCGAGCTCGATCCGTTGATACGGATTCAGCTCGCCGGGTGGTGGGGTGTTCAACTGCGTCATGGATTGTGCGCGTTTGTGAGACGCCCGGATGGTACGTCCACGGAGGGGCTTAAGCGAGCTGCGGGTGGAGATGGGGACTGATCACGACAGGTAAGAGCTTAAAAGGGGTGTTTTGTCACCTAAGCGTCGAGCACCGTTCCTGAAACTCCCCACGTACATCGTGACCAGTTGCAGAGCGAATGACGCTCGCGAACGTTTGGTAGGCGGGGATGTACTCGAAGGGGTTCGCCTCACCGCCTTTTTTAAACTCATGGGTGATCTTCAGAGCCAGGGTATCCGAGATGCAGTCGAGGAGGAGGGATGCGGTTACTTGAGGGGCGTAGCCGAGGCTCGCGAAGGTGAGGACGCTCGTGAAGTGCTCCAATCCATAGCGAAAGAAGCGGGGCTTAATCGGCGCGGCTATGCCGAGCAGCCGGGTCGGAAGCCACGAAGGAAGCCCCCCAGCTCGCTCGACCTGCAGGCCGTGAACGATATGGTGGGTGCCCTCAAAACGAGTGAAGGGCGAGTAGCCCACAACCTCAAAGGGCTCCCAATCGAAATCGCTCTTGCCCTTTGCAACGGCCGAGACGCCACCGACTCGAAAGAGCTCATCTGTCTTAGGAGTTGCGATACCTGGGAGGAGGGTGTCGTGGACATTCCGACCCTTAAAGTCGCGAAGCTCCTGAACTGCGGTCGCGCCGCAGAGGATCGGGTTCACGAATCGTAGGCACCCATCGATAATGTCCGAGAGGGCTCCCTTCTCAAGGGGGATGTTCGTCTCGAACTCAAGTGAGCGAGTGCCGAAGATCCAGTTTTTGGAGAGCCTCATCTCTGTCATGGAGGGAAAACTACCTCGTTGTGAAAAACACGCTACTGAGAGTTCCGACCCATAGTGCGCGCGTTGTTGTGACTCAACAGGTGTCATTATAAGTAAAAAGCTGCCGGGATCTAGGCTCATTCTAGCAAACACGAAAAAAAGCTTGGCACAGATTGCACACTCTTGTGTTAGTGAACCGCTTTCAACGGGACTCAACGTTTTGCGCATACCCCCGTGCGCTAACGTAACCAAAAGCTTGAGTCGCCTGTTGGAGGAGCATGATCGAGCTTGGCATAATTGACCTAAGCGCAGATGCACGACGACGAATTGCTTCTCTTATTGAAAAATGGACCTGGGTTTCTCCCGATTCCAGAATCACCCTCCCTCGAGTTTCCGTAAATCTTTTGTCCCCCGAGGAGATCCGATTCAACGGTTCG
>JALRCK010000173.1 GCA_023262305.1 Deltaproteobacteria bacterium | reverse complement strand
GCTGACGAAATCATCGGGGCATACAACCTCCACCGACATGACTGGCTCAAGCAGCTGTATCTTCGCCTTCTGACAAGCTTCCTTTACGCACATGGAGCCTGCAATCTTGTACGCGATTTCGCTTGAGTCAACCTCGTGGAAGCTTCCGTAGTAGAGCGTTACCCGGAGGTCGATAACGGGGAACCCTGCAAGGATTCCACCTTCGAGGGCGCCTTCGACGCCATCTTCGACAGCTGGGATGAACTCTTTCGGGATAATGCCTCCCTTAATCTCATCAACAAACTCAAATCCAGAACCTGGCTCGAGCGGCTCAACTCGGAGCAACACATGCCCGAACTGTCCACGACCACCGGTCTGCTTGGCGTACTTAACTTCGGCCTCAGCCTTGTTAAGAATGGTCTCACGGTACGCCACTTGTGGCTTACCTACCGTTGTATCCACGCCGAACTCTCGGAAGAGACGTTGCTTAATAATGTCGAGGTGGAGCTCTCCCATTCCTGAGATGAGTGTCTGGCCCGACTCCTTATCAACGCTAACCTTAAGAGATGGATCCTCCTTCGCGAGCTTCATGAGGGAGAGTCCCATCTTCTCCTCATCAGCCTTCGTTTTCGGCTCTATCGCGATGCTGATTACCGGCGCTGGGGCGTGAATCGACTCAAGCACGATAGGATTGTCGATATCGCACAAGGTATCACCTGTGATGGTCTCTTTAAGACCAACAGCGGCTCCGATATCCCCTGCCTCTACTTCCTTGACCTCCTCGCGCTTGTCGGCATGCATTCGAACTACACGTCCGATACGCTCCTTCTTGTCACGAGTTGAATTGAGAACGCTCGATCCGGCAGATACTGTTCCTGAGTACACTCGGAAGAATGTCAAAACTCCCACATAGGGGTCTGTAACGATCTTGAATGCAAGAGCTGCCATCGGTGCGTCGGACTCTGGCAGACGCTCCACAATAACCTCTTCCTTGCTACGTGGATCCGTTCCCTTCACTGGGGGAATGTCGAGTGGGCTCGGGAGGTAATCGATTACGGAGTCAAGAAGGGGCTGAACACCCTTATTCTTGAATGCGCTACCGCAAAGCACTGGGAAGTGGTCCATCTTGAGGGTCCCCTTGCGGATACCGGCCTTGACCTCTTCAACAGAAAGCTCCTCTCCAGCGAGGTACTTCTCCATAAGGGTGTCATCAACTTCACAGATGCACTCTACGAGATACTCACGAGCCTTTGCCGCCTCATCCTTGAGCTCAGCAGGGATCTCTGTAACTTCAAACTTAGCGCCCTTGGTCTCATCCTTGTAGAGGATTGCTGTCATCGTCACGAGGTCGATAACTCCAGCGAATTCGCTCTCAGCGCCAATCGGCAACTGAATCGGGAGAGCCTTCGCTCCCAACCGCTCACGAATTGAGGCAACGCACTTCTCGAAGCTTGCACCCATTCGGTCCATCTTGTTGATGAAGCAGAAGCGAGGAACATTGAACTTGTTTGCCTGACGCCAAACGGTCTCAGACTGAGGCTCTACACCGCTCACGGCATCAAAAACAGCTACAGCACCGTCAAGAACGCGAAGGGACCGCTCAACCTCGATGGTGAAATCAACGTGACCAGGTGTGTCGATTACGTTGATCTGATGCTCAGGGAGATCTCCGTTTGAGCCACTCCACTTACAGGTTGTAGCAGCCGAGGTGATAGTGATTCCTCGCTCCTGCTCAAGCTCCATGTAATCCATGGTAGCCGCACCCTCATGCACCTCACCTATCTTGTAGGTGATACCGGTGTAGAAGAGGATGCGCTCTGTGGTCGTCGTCTTACCAGCATCGATGTGTGCCATGATGCCGATGTTACGAACCTTATTTAAATCTCTCTTTGCCACGATTACAAATCTCCGAAACCAAACCTTTTATCAACTACCACCTAAAGTGGGCAAACGCCTTATTGGCATCGGCCATACGGTGCGTGTCTTCTCTCTTCTTCACAGCTGCTCCACGACCGTTAAGTGCGTCGAGGAGCTCGTTTGCGAGACGCTCAGAGAGGCTGCGCTCAGAACGTCCATTAGCTGCCTCTTTCAACCATCGAAGCGCCAACGATTGCCCACGCTCGCTACGAACCTCGGTAGGAACTTGGTAGTTCGCTCCACCGACACGGCGGGACCGAACTTCAACAACAGGCTTGATGTTGTTGAGAGCCTTGTGGAACGTCTCAACAGCATCGGCGCCTGTCTTCTTAGCGATAACATCGAGAGCTCCGTACAGAGCCCGCTCAGCTACACCCTTCTTTCCGCTATCCATGATCACGTTCATGGCCTTGCCGACCACAACATCACCGAAACGTGGATCCGGTAAAACTACTCGCTTAAAATCGCGCTTCTTTCGTGACATAGCACCCTCTTCCGATAAATCTACTTAGGTCTCTTAGCACCGTACTTGGAACGCCCCTGCTTGCGATCTGCAACGCCGTGGGCCTCAAGCTTTCCTCGAATGATGTGGTATCGAACTCCTGGGAGGTCCTTAACTCGGCCTCCACGAATCAGTACGACGGAGTGTTCTTGCAAATTGTGACCTACTCCTGGGATGTAGCTCGTCACTTCCATTCCAGTAGTGAGACGAACTCGAGCCACCTTTCGAAGAGCTGAGTTCGGCTTCTTTGGAGTCTGTGTGTACACACGCGTGCAAACACCTCGCTTCTGCGGGCAGCGCACAAGCGCTGGCGACTTGCTCTTCGTAACTTTCTGGCGACGTCGATTTCTTACTAACTGATTTATCGTTGGCATTTCTAGCCTAGCCTCTTACTCGATTCCGTTTCCCTTGCTGACCCTTTTCTCGGTACCTTTTTCTCAGTGCCGTTACTATTGGCACCTTAGGAACCACCATTTAAGGGAGCAATTTTCGCCTTGACACAGACCACACACATGCGGACCACCCCCAAGACGAGGCGCCGTGATTACCATATTCAGCGCGCAATTCAAAGGGTCCCAGCCGTAAAACAGCTTACCTTCCTTGAATAAACTGACCGACCTCTCCTGCAGGTGCTGACTAGCACCCGGCACGAGCTCGACAGCGCTCGCCTACTATGTGGCTTTCTTGGCTTTTTCCCGGACAGAATGGACTTACCTTGGAGCGACCTGAGCGTTTCGAGACCTCAACGATTCAGCCGATTCCGAGACCTACACGACCTAGGGGTCTAGCAGGGTTCTCCTTTCTGACAACTCTTCTGCGCAGATGGTACCACCGGGAAATGGCATTGCATCCCTCACAACACCCTTGAATCATTAGATTGGAGGGGTGCGCGATTAGCCCCGCCGGATCCTACTCCCTAAAAAGGGCGATATCCGCTGGGACACTGCAAAAACTCGTTGCGAGGGATGAGTACCATGGAGAGATAGGTGAGTCAACAAAGGGGCCTGCGCCGGATGGAGTCCTCCTCCGCCGACAGTTTGTTTGAAGGACAGGAGCGCTCAAAAAAAAGGGGCCCCTGGGGGGCCCCTACTCGCTCTTTCTCGGTCTAATCCGAGTCTTACCACCTACCCGGACAACCCAGGTCAGCGTAGGTCTGGGTACAGAGCTCCGTGGCTGCTGGAGCTTGATACCGCAAGTAATGTTGGCACGTAGAACGGAACCCTCGACATCCATTACACGTTGAGCCGACATCCGCGCACAGCTGGGTACACGCTTGAGTAAAGGCGGTCTGCGCCGATGGTCGAGACGCCAAGCACCGCTCAACGCACTCCCGGTTGGTTATTACTTTCAACCCCTTGACCGTGCGACCCGTCTTTTTCACGTCTAGAGAGTTCGCTCCCTTTGCCGCAATCCGCCCAAAGTCAGCGATAGCTGCTGCCGCGTCTACTGGATTTCGCTTTCCTCGGCGAATCTTCGCCGCATTCTGACGAATTCGATGACGAAACGCCTTGTCTCTTTCCATATAGACGTAGGCATCTCGTGTGGAACGATCCTTCGGGGTGAGAAGGAAATAGATCTGTTGGGGACACGTCAACTCACCCTGGGGGCCACCTGAGACCCCTGGATTCTGCGCTCCATTCGGTGCCGGAGATGCAACAACAGGCACTGGTGAAGGTGCGGGCGTGACTGTCGTCGGCTGCCTTCCGATGGATGAAGAGGACCCCTGAGAGCTGCTGCTTACCGCGCTACTAGAAGAGCTACTTGTTGAGGAGGAGCTTGAGCGCACACTGCTGGAAGAGGAACTCGATGAGGAGGTGCCCGAGGATATGCTACTAGAAGAGCTCGACACCGAGGAAGAACTCGATGTGAGGCTGCTTGATGAGCTCTGCGTTGAGGAGCTACTCGATGCCACGCTACTCGACGAGCTCGATAACGAGGAGGAGCTCGATAAAACGCTGCTCGAGGAACTCGGCGTCGAGGAGCTACTCGATGCCACACTACTCAACGAGCTCGATAACGAGGAGGAGCTCGATAAAACGCTGCTCGAGGAACTCTGCGTCGAGGAGCTACTCGATGCCACGCTACTCAACGAGCTCGATAACGAGGAGGAGCTCGATAAAACGCTGCTCGATGAACTCCGAATTGAAGAGCTACTTGATGCGATACTACTCAGCGAGCTCGACACCGAAGAGGAGCTGGATGAAACGCTACTCGCTGAGCTCTGAGTTGATGAGCTAGTGGATGACGTAGATGCAGATGAAGACGAGAGCCCATAAGCGCTCCCCGCAACACTGACTACTAACACCGACGATAGGAAAGAGACGCGCCTTAACGCTGAGAACATGCCAAACCTCCGATAAAACCCTAGGATTTTCTCCTACAGATCTAAGAGTTTCTCCTTCACGAGAACCTCTTAGGACCTTCTTTTGCCTTATGAGAGCATCTGGATGTGGTGTGCTCTATCGCCCCGATTTTTTTTACGCGTGACACTCCCGAAGAGAACCTGCTGAATGTGCGCGCACCACCCCTTCGGCTCCGAGCACCACAAGGACACCAAAAACGCCTGAAGAAATCCAAAAAAGCTAGTCGCGCCTCTCGGGACTTTATCTCGCAAAGGATCGGGCATGCTCGATGCCTTATCTCGTATAATCGAAGCCCCCCTCAATCAACGCGGTCGAGAACGTGAAGGTCCACGAACTCGACATCAAACATCACGGGTTCCGAATGGATGTGCGTTGAGAGGCAGGTCCGCGAGCAACGTTGCTGCCTATGATTTTTGGTGCGGTGCGCTTCTTTTCCCTACGCAACGATATCAAGCACCGAGGAATCCATCTTTTGCGAGACACTCACGGCAGAGATAACAGCCTTATACGCCTTTTCACTCACGGCGAGATCAACCAGGGAGCTCGAGAGGTCTGGAGAATCCTGACTGGGCTCACTCAGACCTCGCGCGGCTGCGGTCGTTCGCAACACAGCTTCGTCGAACCTTTGAGAAACCCCGCGAAGGGCCGAGATACTGTCGATCATACCGGGGTGATCGGCGCCATCTCCTCGGAACTTTCGCTTTCGGAGCTCAAAGAAGGGATCGCTTCGTGCGAGATTTTCGTAGCGCCAC
>JALRCK010000172.1 GCA_023262305.1 Deltaproteobacteria bacterium | reverse complement strand
AACTTCCCACCCCGTGTCCTGGAGCTTTCGGACGTGATCTCCGGGCGTATCGATGAAGCTTGAGGTCGAGACCAGTACTGAATAGGTCATGAACACTACCTTGATGCGGGACTCTTGTTGTCGACGTGAGGGAGCCCCTCGTGCAGGAGGGTCGATAACAACCCTACCATCTCGGAGACGCTAGCAGAGCCTCCCAGCCGGATCAAGCCAACCGGTCGTGGACGAGCCTGCTCTCAAGGGCCTGAAATACCTCATCCTCTGAGGCAAAATCCTTGTTTCCGACCTCAAAGGTCATCGAGAGCCTCAAACACCGTCCCGCCTCATCCCAGGGCACCGTAATGAGCCCATACCGGCTGATCAGCATATCTGCCATCGCCTGGGCTGTTTCAAACGAAACTCCTCTGTAGCTCTCGGGTACATCGATGTAGAGGTAGAAGGTTCCAGCTGACGGGCGAGCTTTGATACCAGCTTTATTGAGGATCTCCGCGACTCGCTCCAAGCGTCGTCCGTACTTCGCTTTGTTCGCCGCGAGGAAGCCCTGACAGTTATCAAGCGCGTGGATACCAGCTTTTTGAATGGCGATGAACTGTCCGTTGTCGGTGTTGTCCTTCACTAAGGCAAAGGCCTTCACCAATGGCGCGCCACCTGCGACAAAACCGAGGCGGAAACCCTGCATGTTGTAACTCTTTGAGAGCGAGTACAACTCAAGCGTCACATCTTTGCCACCGTCGATGTGAAGCGGTGATACGAAACCGCCCTCGTACACAAAGTCCGCATATGCCGCGTCCTGTACGATAACAAAGGAGTATTCGTGCGCGAGACCAACCATTCGCGCAAAGAACTCCTTCGTCGCAACTCCTCCTGTCGGATTATTGGGATAGTTGAGCAGCACCAATTTGGGTCGCTCTTTTTTGATCATCGACTCAAACTCCCCCATGTCCGGGAGGAAGTTGTGTCGTGAATAGAGAGGCACGTTTATCATCTGAGCGCCAAGCCAACGCGCGACACACGGCAACACGGGATAGCCTGGAACCGTTGCCACTACCCTATCGCCAGGATTTACGAACGCGAGGGGGATCTGCGCGAGAGCTGTTTTCGTACCAACGCAGTGCATCACCTCAGTTGTAGGATCCAGGCTTAGGGCAAAATCCCGCTGGAGGTACCGGGCAGCTGCCTCTTGAAACTCAACGATACCGTTGCACGGATAGATCCGATTCTCTTTGCGTTGCGCCTGAGTAAAGAGGGTCTCGATTACGCCAGGATCAGTCACCTCCTCTGGCTCACCCACTCCCATGTCGATGACCTTAACGTCAGGGTGCGCCGCGATGAATTCCATCTTGGCGTTGTTTATGAGGGTGAACTTGAAGGTTTGCTTTACCTTTCCAAATTGCTCCCCACCTATCCTCTCAGCAAATAGCTTCTGAACGTTCATCTGATCCCTCTCGAATGTTGCGCCCGAAAAATCCTCGACTTTTTTTGACCAGAAGGTCAGAGTAAAGGCTCTCGGCGCATAGCGCCTCTACTGTAAACCGTTGCGGCGTCGGCTGCAAATGAGGGTAAAAGCCCTTGGAGCGTACCATGAAGATAGCACTCATGCAGACGGATATTATCTGGAACGACCCCTCGGCGAATATCGCCCGCTGCACGGCACTCGCCGAAGAGGCAGTTGGAGGCGGGGCCCAGCTCCTCGTCTTTCCAGAGATGTTTCCATGCGGTTTTTCAAAACCCACCGGAGATCTCGCCCACGTGTGTTATGAACTTGGCTCCCACTTCCTCTCCCACATAGCTCAGACGCATAACGTATGCACCATAGGCTCGCTTCCTCAACCTGAGTCTACGACCCAGGCATACAACACCGCGCTGGTCTGCAGCCCAGACGGACGAACAGAAGGCTACCGAAAAATTCACCTCTTCTCATACGGCGACGAGAGCACGAATTATTCGATGGGCACCGCTACACTAACAACCTCGTTGCAGGGTCTCCGTTGCTCCGTATTCATTTGCTACGACCTTCGATTCCCGCTGCCCTTCTCTGCCCTCGCAGAGAAAACGGATCTCTATGTTGTGGTGGCCAACTGGCCGACGAGCCGACGGGAACATTGGCTCACCCTTCTGCGCGCCCGCGCGATAGAGAATCAAGCATATGTAGCGGGCGTTAATCGGGCGGGAGCTGACCCACTCCTTACGTACAGCGGAGACTCCGTTCTCTTTGGACCAGATGGCACCCAACTGACGCAGCTATCAAGCGATGAACGGGTCATTTTTGGGGATGTAGAGGCGTCATGTGTTACAGAGTGGCGCGCCGCGTTCCCCGCGCTTCGAGACCGACGCCCCGAGATATACAAAATGATTGGCGCAGCCTCGTAAACGCTGGTACCTTATCTAGGGTGGTGAACAATCGTGCGCTGTTGAGCATTTCGACGGAGCTTTTTTCATCCCCCTCGTAAGGGACCGATGGCGCATCGGGCATCATACGGTAACGTACCGAATATCAATCTGGTCATGAAACGGATCCTTCACGTCGCCCTTCTCCCCCTCCTCGTGGCATCCATCGCGTGCTCTGAGACGCACGCTCAACCAACCCCAAAACCCTCAGGCAAGCCCGCAGCTGGAGCCGACATATCTGCCGCGGTAGGACTCAATGAGATTAAACTCGAAATGGCGGAGACTCGGTTTAAGCTCTCCAAGAGCACAAAGGCTATTAACGACCTCGTGAATGCACTTGAGGAGTACCTCAATACCAACTGCATGGGAAAGCTCCTTCAAAATCTTTCATACGCCGGTAACCCTACAGATCCAAACTGTATTGCTCGCATGAACCAGATTCTTGAAATTAACTCGACCAATCCGGTGGGCATCTGCGTTCGTGATGGTATTAGCGCCCAGAGCTGCATCGACGCATACCAGAAACAAAAGGTTACCCCTGTGTACAGCGGCACAACAGCGGCAGATGTCGACCCAGCTCTCAAAGTAGGGATCTCTGCAGCCTTGAATGAACGGATAGAAAAAGTCGAAGAGACCCTGAACGAAGTTAACAAAAAGTACCAGGCAGCCACCGAGCCAGAGGAGAAGCGCACGTTGATCAATGATGCTGCAACACTTTACGATCAAGCCCTAAGCATGGCGTGCAAGATCTCAGCGGTATCGCTAACCCCTGTCGAATCTTCAAGCGAGCAGAGTGAATCAAGTGAGATCACTCAAGCTCGAGAGCGACTCCTCCAGATACCCCCAGCCATCAGGCGCGACTATCAGATAGACATGGAGAGGAAAGCGATTGAGGAGATGAATACATTCTCCACGACCGAGCAGAGGAAACGAGAGCTCAAAGAGCTCCTGAAGGTTATTAACGACCCAACCGGAGTCTCGGTTGCCCAGCTCGCAAACCTTGAGAGAACACGCCTCATCCTTGAGCGATGCGCCATGCTCCTCGATGTAGCGGGTCAAATCGTTCCGAACCTACCTGCAGTAACGTGCTATCGAGAGGGCTGGCAAACCCCTCAATGCATCGTCGCATTGAAAAAATGGCGCCTCCTTAAACAACAGGAACAAGCGGTAGCCAAGGGAACCCCGGCAACCAAGGTCGGCACCCCTTCCATGATCTCTACGTTCTAGCGAAGTTCAGGGAGCGCGCAACTTCCTCCTCAAAGCGCCGATACATCACCCCTTGTAGGCATCAACCAAAGGGATACATGTATGCAACAACAATCGCCCCACCAAAATGGATTCACCCTCATCGAATTACTCGTTGTGATGGGAATAGTGAGCGCACTCATCGCGGTCGCGCTCCCTCGCTACAGTCACTATCGCGCGAACGCCTTCGACTCCCGTGCGGAGATCGATCTCCGTTCAGTTGCGATGGCCGAGGAGGCGTATTTCCTGGAAAATGAGAAGTATCTGAGCTGCGCCGGAGAAACGTGCTCGCAACTCCCTGGCATCCAAAAGCTCTCCGACGGCGTCTCTCTGACTATCGTAGCGACCGACGTCGCCTTTACGGGTGAGTCCTCTCACCCCAAGGGCTCAGGAAAGAAGTTTTCATGGGACTCAAGCAAAGGTGGCATGATCAAGTAGGCCTTCGGAACCACGTCTCGCCGGGTCCGCGCCCTACGACACCGCTCCAAAGGTCTTCTTCATGGCGTCAGCGATCGAGCAGGAGGGAAAGTAGCCAAGGTCTCTCTTTGCTCGCGCAATGTTAAAGTAGTGGTCTGTTGACATCTCCGATACGAGAAAACGCGTAAGAAGCGGAGTAACCTTTATACCTACCAACGACAGTGCCCTTGCACCGTACTCCATCGCGCACGCCAAGGGGTACGCCACGCGCGTCGAAAGTGTGCGCTTAATCGGTGACAATCCGTGCACCTCAAGCACCTGGTTGATCCACTGCCACATGTTCACGGGGTCACCCTGGCTGATGAAGTAGGCCTTACCACTCACCACGTCTGGCGTGTTCTCAAGCGCCTTCATCGCAAGGATGTGGGCCCGTACACAGTCATCGATGTAGGTGAGATCCACCATGTTTTCACCAGCACCAATCCGCGTTAGACGTCCAGCTCGAGCGCGCTCAAGGATCGTTGGGATTAAGTTCGTATCGTTTGGTCCCCATATGAGGTGAGGGCGCAGGGCTACCGTATGCATCACTCCGTGATGATCAGCTCCGAGAGCCTCCTCCTCTGCTTGAGCCTTGGTCTGAGGATAAAAGGCGTGGAAGTGCTTGGGATATCGGAGCGACTCGTCCGCATTACGCAGATTCTCGCCCGTGTGAATCACGCTCGGAGAGCTGGTATACACCAGGCGCTTCACGCCCGCCCTCCGACACGCTGACATGACGTTCCGAGTGCCTATCACGTTAGTCGTGTAGAAGTCGTGGTAGTCACCCCACATGTCGACTTTGGCTGCGGTGTGAAATACCCCATCGATACCCTCAAAGAGCCCAGCCCAAGTATCAAGGTTGCTACTAATGTCAACTTGCTTGGTATGAACCCCAGCGGCCTCAAGATCGGGATACGCACCTCGAGAGAGTGAGAGAACGTAGTGCCCTTGGCGCTTCAGCTCTTTGCAGAGCGCCTTCCCTACGAATCCACCGCCACCCGTGACGAGATAACGCTTTGTCATAAGTCTTACGCGGCTCGTTGCCCTTGAATCAATTTGTCAGCCCAGTCGCCAAGCTTATCACGGAATATTTTGGCATTGTGGCGGGGATCTACGGGAAAGGACTTGTGAAAGAAGAACGTCTTGATTCCTTCGGTGAGGTGCGACTTTCCAGCGCACGATTTCAGCTCCGCAAGGAAGACCTGTCGGTCCGACTCACTCTCTGGCCAGAACTGCGGAAACGGCTCAACTACGATTGCTGGCTCACGTCCACCTCGAATTGCAACGAGCGCTGTGCGACGGACCTTCGGGAGCTCATTGAAGATCTCCTCCAACGGCACGCTGTGGAACACACCTGAAGATGCATACACCGAGTGAGATTTGCGACCACAGTAGTAGAGGTACCCTTCCTCATCGAGATATCCTACATCCCCCATGCGGTGCCAGAAGCTCTCTCC
>JALRCK010000171.1:3789-5545 GCA_023262305.1 Deltaproteobacteria bacterium | reverse complement strand
AGCAAAGCTGCGGTCGGCAGCACCTACCTGGTCAAACTCCCCCCCAAGATATATGACCTCTCCGAGGCGCCCTATCGCCCGCACCGGCTTGTTCGGTTCGGGGTTCCAATCAGCTAACGAGCCATCTCCCTTGATATGAGCTGCATTGGTTCTATCCGTTCCATCCACCGAGTCAAAATCTCCGCCGATAAAAAAGCCCCCGCTTCCATCAGCAACGGAGGCGTACACCTCACCGTTCACTCGGGGAAATAATGCGTTAACGGAGCCGTCTGAGAGGTCATCGCGCCCATTAACTACGGCACCACCTCCGGTATTCCACTTTCCATACGCCGTAAAATCACCGCCAATGTATCGAGTGCCATAGGCATCGGGCTCGCTGATCGCGTTAACCGGACCATCGAAGCCCCCGGTTTTCTCGATTCGGTTCTGCGCAAACCCTTCAAGGGTGAAGAGAGCTGCAACCGCACAACAACCCAGCAACCCATGTAACCAGGAGTTGCAGGTGCGTTGAATATAGGTGGTGGAATCATTTCGTGAGTGCGCTGTATTGTTCGAATGTAAAGCGTTCATATCCCCTCCAATCCGAAAATCGTTCGCCATTCATTCCAAAACTTCATGAAGCGACCTGCTCAGAAGTTACGGAATGTGTCGGATGTTGGGGCAAGGGTAGGGGAAGAGGACAGCTTCGAAGCTATTGAGCGTCAGGGTTCATCGCAGGAATAGAGCACAGCCCATTACACATGGCTAAATTCTAGTGCAGCGTTCGTGAGATGATACGTCCGTCAGTAATTCGCTAACGAGTAATCGTCGTGACAGAGAGGCGTGTAGCGCAAGGCTCGCGTTGTTTACGCGAGCTCCAGCTGGGAAAGCTTCTTAATCTTATCAAAGAGCTCGGAGGCTTCCTGAAAGCTCAACGTTTGAGCTCCGTCTGAGAGCGCTTCTTCTGGACACTTATGGGTCTCGATGAGGAGTCCGTCAGCGCCGGCAACCGTTCCAGCGAGAGCCATAGCGGGGACGTACCTCCGTATTCCGACACCATGTGAGGGATCCACGACGACCGGGAGATGAGATTTCTCCTTGAGGTACGGAACAGCGTTGAGATCGAGGGTGTTACGATAGGCTTTTTCGTAGGTGCGGATGCCGCGCTCACACAGGATCACCTTTTCATTCCCTTTCGAGAAGATGTACTCGGCCGATTGCAGAAGCTCTTCCAGAGTTCCTGAGAGTCCACGCTTGAGCAGGACTGGCTTGTCCACCTTACCGAGCTCGTCAAGAAGCGTGAAGTTTTGCGAATTTCTGGCTCCTACTTGAAAGATATCGACATGCTCCATCATCGGCTCGATCGTGCTTACATCGAGAACTTCGGTGATTACTTTAATCTTTTTTGCGCGAGCAATTGAGGCGAACATCTTTAACCCTTCAAGGCCGAGCCCTCGAAATGAGTAGGGAGAGCTGCGAGGCTTAAAAGCGCCGCCGCGCATGACGTGAATCCCTTGAGACACCAAGAAGTCAACCGTTTCTGCTACCTGCTTTTCGTCTTCAATTGAGCAAGGTCCAGCCATAATCGTCATCGCCCCCCCTCCGATCGTGACACCGTCACCTAGATCAATGCGAGTCGGACCAACTCTCCAGGAGCGAGAGACGAGCTTGTAAACATCCGTAACACGATGAACATCCTTTACCCCATCAAAGTGGCTCACGGTGCGGAGATCGAGATCTTTCGATCCTATCCCGACCAGATACAGCGCGCTCTGGG
>JALRCK010000171.1:0-3779 GCA_023262305.1 Deltaproteobacteria bacterium | reverse complement strand
ATCTTCCAGCCATTTTTCTCAAGGAAGTCTGAGAGTTGCCGAGTTGCGTCTGAAGAGATGTGAGGATCGAGCGTGATTATCATGGTTATCGCACCTGTGTAATAAAATCGTTAACGAGGGAGCGAAGGGCTTGAGGGTCGCTTCTATGCTGGCTTGCTCCCTGGGATGCGCCGTTGAGAGCGCGAACGAACGCGCTCCCTACGATTGCTCCTGCCGTGTGCTTTGTTACGGCGTTGAAACTTTCACGATCAGAGACCCCAAAACCTACAATGAGGCGACTGGTGAGCTTCATACCCGCTAGTCGCTGAAAAAACGCCTCTCGCTCGGTGGTAACAAGGGCTTTGCCGCCTGTTACGGCATCAGAAGAGAGGACATACAAGAACGCGGGACGTTCGGCGTCGAACGCCCTGATTCTTGCTTCGTCAGTGCGGGAAGTAACCAAAAAGACAGGCTGTATCTTATGCTTCTGGTACAACGGCTTGTACGTTGAGAGGTACTCATCAAAAGGCATGTCGGGAAGGATGAGTCCGTCCACACCGAGTCTCGCCGCACTCTCAAAGAATCGCTCTCGGCCGAATTGTTCCACCGGATTGAGGTACCCCATGAGGAGAACCGGAAGGGTGATCTCACCGGTCCTCAAGGTCGCAAGTTGGTCAAAGAGGCGCTCAAGGGTCATCCCGTTTGCCAAGGCTGTATGATTGCTCGCTTGTATCGTTGGGCCATCGGCTATCGGATCCGAGAAGGGAAACCCGATCTCAACAAAATTAACTTCGCTCTCTTGGAGGAGCTTGAGGACCGTCAGTGTATCGTCACGGCGTGGATGCCCAGCGGTAAAGAACACTGAGAGGGCTCGCTGCGCGGGTAGTTGCTCAAAACGGTTAGTTGTCATCGCTTATTCTCCCACCAAAAGCTTCAAGGTATGTTCCCATGTCCTTGTCTCCTCGCCCGGATACCACAAGCACAACTTTGTCGGTCGGCTTGAAGGACATTTTGGATAGATGCGCTACAGCATGTGCTGTCTCAAGTGCCGGGATAATTCCCTCTCGACGAGCGAGAGTCTTAGCTCCTGAGAGAGCTTCGGCATCTGTCGCTTGAACGTAGGTTACTCGTCCAACGGTATGGAGGTGTGCATGCTGTGGACCGATACCCGGGTAGTCGAGGCCAGCTGAGATAGAGTGAGCCTCCTCGACCTGTCCATCGGCGGTTTGCATGAAGAGGGTGCGACTTCCGTGGAGGATTCCATTCCGTCCGAGCGCTATAGTAGCGGCTGAGCGACCACTCGAGACTCCACATCCAGCTGCCTCAACGCCGATGAGCTCTACCGAGGGCTCCTCGATAAAGTGGAAGAAGCCGCCCATGGCGTTGCTCCCGCCGCCAACGCACGCAATGACGTGGGTAGGTAATGAAGCGTACGCCGCCTGGCACTGCTCCTTTATCTCTGCGCTGATCACTGACTGAAAGCGCGCCACCATGTCAGGGAATGGGTGGGGACCTACTACGGACCCGATAATGTAGTGTGTGTCGTGAGGGTTTGCGATCCAGTCACGCATCGCCTCGTTGGTGGCGTCCTTGAGAGTTTTGCTCCCACTAGTTACGCTGCGGACCTCTGCGCCGAGGAGTCGCATACGACCGACATTAAGAGCTTGTCGCTGCATGTCCACCTCCCCCATGTAGACGATGCACGGGATTCCCATCAGGGCACACACGGTTGCTGTTGCGACGCCGTGTTGCCCTGCGCCGGTTTCCGCGATGATTCGGGTTTTGCCGAGCCGCTTGGCCAGGAGGATCTGTCCTATGGTGTTGTTGATCTTGTGGGCTCCTGTGTGGAGCAGATCCTCGCGCTTGAGTAGGATCTCACAGCCATGAAGGCGCGACAGGGTCGCGGCCCGAAAGAGGGGAGTCGGACGCCCAGCGAAATCCCGAAGGAGCGACTGAAATTCACACTCAAAAGTCGCATCATGGATGATCTCCAGATACCTCTCTTGAAGCTCTTTGACATTCGGGTAGAGCATTTCAGGGACGTATGCACCCCCGAATTCTCCAAAGAATCCTGTTGGACTTGCTTCAAGTTTCATCCTGCTAGCCTCGCTATTACCTGTTTAATCCGTTCGATATCCTTGACTCCGGGAGTGCTCTCTACCTGGGAGTTAATGTCTATGCCGATCAGCCGCGGCTGTTGAGCAGCAAGTGAGAGTATTCGGGGGATCTCTTGTGCCCCGATGCCTCCCGCAATCATAAAGTTTGTAGATGCTCGGTAGTGAACCAGGAGCTCCCAGTCAAAAGGCGAGCCACTTCCGGGGGCCTTGCCGTCGAGCAAAAAGAGATCGGGGAGTCCGTCAGCTACAGAGAGGGTTGCGATATCATCGCCTCCTTGAACACTGATAGCTTTAATGATCATCGTCGAGGAGCTCGCGCTCCGAAGAGCCCGCATGTACTCAAGGCTTTCTGCGCCGTGCAGCTGGACGCCGCGCAGACCAAAAGATTCTATATGCTCAAGTATGCTGGTGAGAGTGGCATCCTTAAAGACCCCGATTCTGTGCGTGGAATCGGGCAGAGAGATCTGACTTGGCTTAAGCGAAGAGCCAACGTATCTGGGCGAGGACGGCACAAAGATAAACCCCACATAATCGGGGCGCAGCGCTCCAACGTCAGCGATATTCGCTGCATCTCGCAATCCGCATACTTTGAGCTTGAGTTGGCGCATACCCTATCCGTGGAGCTCCTCGACCTGCTGAACGAGCTTCTGACACGCCGATTCAGGCTTGGAGGATCTCATAAAAGCCTCGCCGATGAGAAATCCTTGGTAGCCTATCTTTTTGAGCTTTATGATGGTGTGGGCATCCGTGATTCCGCTCTCGGTAATCTTAGTGAACCGAGAGGGGATCTTATCAGCGAGCTTCTCAGAGGTTTCAGTCGATACAGTAAATGTAGCGAGGTCTCGGTTGTTCACCCCAACAAGATCTATCTCATCACAGAGGTGTGAGGTGATCTCCCCTTCGTTGTGCACCTCAAGGAGCGTTTCAAGCCCGAGCGAGTGAGCGAGGGTCGCCAGTTCGCGCGTCTTTTCAGGAGTTATAGCTGCTGCAATAAGGAGGATGGCGTCTGCCCCGATCGATTTAGCCTCTATCACCTGATAGGGATCGACCATGAAATCTTTTCTTAATATAGGGCAGAAGTTGAACTTTCGGCCGGTCGAAAGGTCGTCATTCTTTCCCCCGAAGTATTTGGTGTCGGTGAGGATCGAGAGAGCAGAGGCGCCCGCCTGCATGTAGCCAAGCGAGAGATGCTCAACAGAGATGTGCGAGTTGATCTCGCCCTTCGATGGCGACCGGCGCTTTATCTCTGCAATTATCCCGACCTTGTCTGATCGTGACAGGTACTTCCTGAGCGACACAGGTTGTGACTTGAAGTAGATGCTCCGTTCAAGAAGCTTTATAGGATGAAGCTCCTTTCGTTCGGTCACTTCGTGGTGCTTATGCTCAATGATCTCGCGTAGGATGTTTTTCATAGCTCCTTGATGCTCCTCTCTAGAATCTTCTCTCCCGCGCCGGATCGTACGATCTCACGGGCCCGTGCCACATGTTCCCGAAGGGTTCCCTGCTGTTCTTGAATCCACATAGCGAGACCTGCGCTCGCTGATGTGACTAGTTCGTGAGCTTCTGATCCCTTGCCTTGCAGGATGCGGCGAACGATGGTCGCAGATTCCTCAAGGTTTCTTCCTCCCTGGATATCACCTTGGTGTACAGAGGGAAGTCCGAAATCGGCCGGAGAGAGCTCGA
>JALRCK010000170.1 GCA_023262305.1 Deltaproteobacteria bacterium | reverse complement strand
ACGGATGGTTTCATTAGGAAGAGGGGATCTCGACCTCTCAAAGATGTTGCTTGGGCTGAGGAGCCAAGGGGATGGAAGACGCGCTCAATGAACGTGCTCAACACGGAGTGTCTGGACTCCCAGTAGTCTTCAAGCTCCTCTGCCAGGTTGTCCTTCGCAAGGACGTGATCAGCGAGCCCCTCCAGTTTGAGTTTTGCGATGGTTGTTTTTTGATACTCAATTTTGCGGGTGTCGTTTCCAAAGAGGGTCTCAGTTTGGCTCGAGGCGAGGACTGGCGCATACCCCTTGATCTCTATGGTGGTGTCTGCAGTGTAGAGTGACGGTGTGATGAGACAGTAGAGAGCTGCCAGACCCGTTGAGAGGGCGGCTGATGTTAGTATCAGTGCGCGGTGTTTCTTGAAGAGCCTCACGTAGTGACCCATGGAGGGGAGTTGCTCTGAAGGGGGAGGGGGTGCGACCGAGGCTGCTTGAAGGATCTGCTGCACATGTCCCGGAAGAAGGAGGCCATAAGGATTAGGGAGGGAATCGGAAGGGGGGCTATGATTCATAGGTAATACAGTTCTCCAGCTTGCAACGATGAAAGTGAGTGATGCGCCTAGTTCGGGCGTTGGTTTACGCTGACTCCGTTGAAGAGCGTATTGAGGGTTTCGACAACCTGCCGCCCAAAGAAACGCCCCGGCTCACTCGGCACGCGAACGAGGTCCCCAGCACGAAGCCGGATATCTTTTCCGCCGCGGAGCCCCACCTCCTCAAGATCGAGGGTCGCGAGCGCCTTTCGGCCGCCACCAATGTCGCGGATGACCTCCACCTTTTTCACGTCAGCGGAATATGAGAGACCACCTGCTGCGGCGATAGCGCTAATGACTGAGGTAGATGACGCCAATTTAAAAGAACCAGGCTTCTGTACCTCTCCGTCGACCTCGAAATTTCCGGCTTCCGGAACAACAACGGTATCTCCAGCGACAAGGGGTACAAGCAGGGGCCTCTGATCGAGCTTGCCGAGAAGCGCTTCCATCTCAATCTCAACCCCGATCCCCGTCTCCTGCGCTGCGAGCGTAGGGTCGGGGCTAATCTGAGGAGGAGAATAGGTACCAAGATTGGCTGCGGGAAGGAGGATGATGCGGTTGCTTGCGAGTTGGTTCTTCCCGCCGGCCTCAGAGAGGAGCTCTGTAAGGAGTTGCCCGTTCCGGCGGAGTGGGTACATCCCAGGTCGCTGCACCTCACCGATCACGGAGATACGGTTCGAGTGGTAGTTTTTCACGGCGACGTCGACTCGTGGGTTCTTTACGTAGTGCGCATATCGACCTGCAAGGTATCGTTTTGCTGTGAGGATGTCTTTGCCCTTAACATCAGCCTCTCCTATGAGGGGTAGGGAGAGGGTTCCCTGTGGTGATACCTCGACCTCGCTGCGAAGCTCTCCAAATCCATACACATCGACCTCAACGATATCACCGGACCCAAGAACATATCCGCTGCCAGCTTGGCTGACGCTCAGGAGGTAGGATCGCTCCGATAAAAGTTTGTGCAATCGATTCGTGAGGGTTCGTTCATATGCGTTAAACTCCTCCTCGGAGCCCAGTGGCGCTGAAAGGTTTGGCTTGTCTGACCGTTCACGCTCAAGCTCCTCCCGAGAGGGTGTGTATTTGATGCATCCTTGAACAAGGAGGCTCACAATCATGAGGCAGAGAGTAATGGGTCGTGGGTGGGCGTGCAGGGGATGGATACAGTGTGCCATGTCAGCACTATGGCGATTTTTTGTGGGACAGACGCTGAGGTCGGTCAGTCTGCAGCGATGAAGGTGGAATTTTTGCCAGTTTCGACCCCGATCCATGATGTGCCCGCATTGCCTTGTCGCGCCATTACGCCGTACAATGCCGGCGTGTGGTAAGGGAGAGCTGGCTCACATGAAAAAAGTCCTTGTTACAGGCGCCGCAGGGTTTATCGGATCTCACGTTGCTGAAGCCTTGGTTGGTCGAGGGGATACGGTCGTCGGAATCGATAATCTCAACGACTACTACCCCGTTGCCTTTAAGAAGCGCAACGTGGAGGAGCTCTCGAAGAACGGTGCGTTCCACTTCGTTCAGGGAGAGCTGGAAGATGTCGCTCTTCTTAACGATATCTTTCACAAGCACGGTATCACACACATCGCGCACCTTGCAGCTCGGGCGGGGGTTCGGCCATCGATTGAGAATCCGTACATCTATGCGAGCGCAAATTTTAACGGAACGCTCTCGCTTCTCGAAGTTGCCCGCAAGCATTCGGTAGAGAATACCGTCGTCACCTCATCCTCCTCGGTCTATGGTAATTCCACCAGGATACCGTTTCGTGAGGATGACTCCGCTACCGATCGACCGATCTCGCCATACGCGGCGACAAAAAAAGCGACTGAGGTTTTGAGCTATACGTACCATAAGCTCTATGGGATGAGGATTAACGTGGTGCGTCCCTTCACGGTGTACGGTCCTCGCGGTCGTCCCGATATGGCACCGTGGCTCTTCCTCTCGGCAGCAAGAAACGGTACGCCGATTAAGAAGTTCGGAAATGGCGACACTCGGCGTGACTACACGTTCATCCGTGACTTTACGCAGGGTTTTGTGAGCGCTCTCGATAAGCCGCTTGGATACGAGATCTTCAATCTAGGAAATTCGTCAACTGTTTCGCTGAATGAGGCTCTTGATATCGTTGAGCGAGTATCGGGCAAGAAGCTGATCATCGAACAGCATCCTCCGCAGCCGGGTGATGTTGAGCTCACCAACGCTGATGTGTCCAAGGCTCGGGGGCTTCTCGGCTATGCGCCAACCACATCCTTCGAGGAAGGGATGCGAGAGTTTAATGCCTGGTTCGCTGCCAACGTATAGCCGTTACTCACATCATCGTTCTTTGGTCCCTGGATTAGTTGTTTCCCAAGGCATGGTCTGTCTCGATCAAGGGTGGGATTCGAGGTTTGCCGAGAACCGATGGAGCCAAACTTCAAGGTTGGTGTATCCCCCGTGAGCGCGCCTTGCAAACGGTCTCTTGGGGAGCGACAGTCGCCGAAATGTGTGGATAGGACGGGGGAGTCCCCCCGTCGAGCGGGTGCATCCGGTTGTGCAATCTTTGAGGCTACCCGTTGATGTTCTGACCTCGTCAATAATTCGTGCGTCGATCGAGTCTCGCTCTGCGGGACGAGCGCCTGAGGAGGAGAGAACCGCCTTCAACGCATCTTCGGCCGGGATCGCTTTTTTGAGTGCTGAAGCAATTGGCGGGAACGGGCTTGATGCCTGAGCGATAAGGGTAGAACCAGGCGAGGAGAGAAGACGTTCCGGTGGTGTGAGGGGGCCGAAGTTATCTCGGGTGAATATCAAGCTTCGCGGGTCTAGGGTCTTGGCGTAAATCGGAGATACGCGCACTGAGTCCGGTCCGGGTCGATAGGTATTTCCAACAAATGAGAGAATCACCGGCTTATGAAGGTCGGTGTTGTTCGTGATGTTGCAGAGCGACCAGCCGCCCTTAGAGCCCCACCCGTACACCACGTTGTTCAGGAACTCAACGGATGTTCCGGGCTTCAGGTACGGGTTCCGCTCCTCGTTAAACGCGACGAGATTTCTCGCTATCGTGATCCTTTTTGAATCATCTCCCACCATGATCCCTTTGCTGTGTGGTCCCTTCGGATGAATCGAATGGTGCAAGCCCTCGGCTATGACAGAGTTTGATAGGGTCACATCGTGGGTGAGAGGATATGCAGTCGATATATTCTCATCGATTGCCCAGGTGAGAGAGGCGTGATCAATCACCACATTGTAGACGGAGCGGGGACGGGGAGCGCCGATTGATATCCCGTCGCGCTCGCGCGGGGGCGCTCCTCGCATGGAGTCACCCGGTCGTATGGCGATGTGTTGGATCAGAACATCGTGGCTCTCAATAGAGATTCCAGCTTGAGTGAGCGTTAGCCCGGGCGCCGGCGCAGTTTGTCCTGCTATGGTGAGAAACGGTGAGCGAATTCGTATCGCTTCCGAGAGACGAATTATCCCCCCAACGATGGGGATACACGTTCGGGGTCCCCGCGCCTCAGCGCACGCTCGAAGGCTCCCGCGACCTTTGTCGTTGAGATTGCTGACGAATATAATCTGAGTTGCAACCTTTCGCAGGTGTCTGCCGCTTCCTGCTGGAGTTTGAGTGCCGAACCCACTAAGGTTTGGGATGATACTAAGTGATAGTCTATTCGGGGTGGCGAATACCTCGACGATTGCGGTTGTTAAGACGAGGCAGAGAGATGAGAGCGAGTAGAAAAGCAGACGAGGACCCATGGCGTATCGTACCCGGCGTCTTCGCCTCGGGTATGACGTTGCTCTCGGTCTCGCTGTAGGGGGGCTACGTGGTGTCTCGCTGTAGGGGGGCTACTCCGTCTGTGTCTCGCTGTAGGGGGGCTACTGTGTCTCGGTCTCGGTGTAGAGGCGCTACTTCTGGCTGTGAGGGGGCTACTCCGTCTCACTGCACGGCGGCTACTCTGTACGGCTCTCTCGGTATGGGGCTACAGAAGCTGGGAATCGTTAGAAGACGGGAATCCCGTCACGCTTTGCGAGGGTCTCAAAGAGCTTGCGATTCACAAACATAACGTCCCCCTCAGGTCCTGCAGGAAATGCAGCTACGTTAAACACCTCAAATCCCTTGCTTTCCAAGATTGCCCGGTCCTTCGCAAAATTTGTTTGCTCGTCATAGAGAAGGTGCCCTTTCTTTTCAGAGAGAATCGATTCGATTTGAATGAAGAGAGTATTACTGAGGTAGTTCCCTGCACTGAGTGTGACCTCGAGGTCTGTTCCTTGAGTGTCAACCTTCAGCAAGTCAATCCGGTCTTTAATCCCCTCCTCGCGGATGACCTGGTTTAGTGGTTTGGTGGTAACAGTGGTCGTCCCTTTGGCGCCTTCTATTGGGGCAGGATGGTAGAACTTAGAGTCGGATTCAAGACCGTTGTGAGTCACGTTCTCCTGCTTGAGTCGTTTGAGGGAGCTGCTGGCTAAGTCGCTACTACCATAGAGGTTAAAGTTCACACCCTCTTGTGCTTTCTCGGATATAGCAATCTTAAGGAACTTCGAATAGGGAATGCGACGGGGCCAATCAACAGGGTCGATGCCGATGGAGAGAATCCTCTTCTGAGAGAGGCGTTCAACGTGCTTAAGATAATCGCCGATTGCACAGCCGACATCGATGAACACAACGCGGTCATCTTTTGTCTTATTAATGAACCAGAATATCAGGTCGTACACCTCGCCATAGTGACGCTCTGGGATAGCCAGCGAATTTCTTTTGGGGTCGGTGTTCCATCGACGCCAGATCTCTTGGCTCGATTCTGGTTGGGCATAGACCGTGGGAGAGAACTGCCCATAGATACCGCAGCAGAGTGCCAGAAGAATTGGAATAATTGATTTGTATCTCATGGCACTAGCATCCGAAGTTCCATCGAATAGGGCAATCCGCGTTCTCTCGTTCTCTCTGTGCCCGAGTTTCTCTCTGTACCCGGGCTACTGTTTCTCTTTTTCTCTCTGTACCCGGGCTACTGTGTTTCTCTCTGTACTCGGGC
>JALRCK010000016.1 GCA_023262305.1 Deltaproteobacteria bacterium | reverse complement strand
GTATTAAAGAGTAGAATGCAGCTATCCATAAGCATGATTATGCCTGCGTGGAGGGAGCATATAGCCACAATCATCGCGAGGCGAAATCTTGAGAACCAAATTAAAAGAGGCGCAAGGAGCTCAACCGCTAGGGTATAGTAGGTGAGAGCCATACTCACATAGGGATCAGTGAGAAAGCTAGCATTTGGAAAGGATGACCACCTCGTTGATAGCACTATCCAGGACATTGCGCTGCCATCTCGCCAGTGGACATCATCCAGGGGCTTAGCGAGCCCGGTGCTTAGGTACATAAATACGAAGAGGACCTGCGCAAGTCGTCGTGCCAAGATTGAGCCAAAGATTGTGCGTACGGTCAGATGATGAGAGTTCGATGATGGAGCACCTCCCAGCGGCATTCCCAGGGCACAAAAGAGGAGCACCGTAAACACATAGTCGTGCCCATTCACAATCACCGGAGATTGCAGCACCATCGATCGTTGAATCACAAAAAGGATCAGCACCGAAAGTCGTACCCACCTCCCTGCAGCGAGCGCTAGACATGCGATTAGTCCGACACACAACACTCCGTAGAGATAGAATGGAGAGTTTGAGATGGAAAAGAGATTCGAATAAAGGTGCTCACTTATCGGAGGATCTCCGTAGTAGCGTAACCACGATGGTGTTAACAGGAGGAACTCGACAAAGAGCTGAGCGGCGAGCACGACTCTAAAAAGCCTTCCTACCCGCACATCACGATCGGGAGCGAAGAGGAAGGTGTCGAGGAGGGAGAGGATCTTCATAGTATCAGCTACGGACAAAGAAATGTGTCAAATGACCTCCACTGCATCCATTCCCCTAACTCGGGCACTCGAGGATCCTCCCGTGAGGGAGATATATTCTGGAACTGATATTCCACGACAACAGCCGCCAGGTTTGGATACGCCTGGGCGTGTAGGGCACACACCTGTCTCGAAATAACGGCAAGACGTCTGTGATCGTAGTAAGAGTTGAGGTGAGCCTTTCGCTCTCGAAACTCCAGGAGATGACCAAAGGATGATTGGGATTCAAAGGAGGTTTCCCAATAGAGAGGCTTATCGGATACGGGCTCTTTGTTCGCACCAAGTCCGATATACCGAACTCGCCAGTTGAGGGGGTCAACCGGCGCGAACATCCGCCATCGGATGTTGAGACCTGAGAGGGACCCTGCAAGGTGCGCAAACCGGATGAAGGGACCGGTCCAAGAGGACCGATACAGCGGATTATCGTTCGACACCTCAAGATATGGGAGTCGAAGTATCGTGTGCTGAAAATTGACGATCAGAGCAAACGTTGCCACGGCGAGGAGCAAGGACTTAATGATGGCAGACTGCATGGAACCCATAACACCCCAAGGATATGTGCCAAAGCGCGGTCGAACAATCTGATTTTCTCCCTATCTGAGAATTGGGTTTGGGGTTTTTGGGAGTTACTGAACCACGGTGCATCATATCGCGCTTGGAGGGGTTTGTGCTAACGCATGATTCAGCGCGAGGACCACTTCCTCATCCTTATAACAATCTTTACCCCCGATCCTCATAATCGTCGTTGTTACAAGCCAGTGCCGTAAGCACCTCGGCTCTTCGTTATCATCCCCTATACAACTGATACCCCCACATCCCCGAGCGCGCCTGCTTTGACCAGGTAGCAACACATCCTCACTCAAAGAGGTTTCAAGCTCTCCTCCGCTTCCGAGGCTGTTTAACCTCGTCACTTTTTGTGATACACCCCCCACATAACATCGATTTATTTTCGAATCATTCTATGACGATATCTCCTCACAATCATGGTCACCACAATCAAACAGGAGCAGGAAGAGCTCCAGGTCGAAATACCTCTGGATCTGAGGAGAACCTTCGCGATGCATCTCTTCCACCGCGAGGTCTTACCCAAGCTGAAGCTGACGAGTTCATTTCGCAGCTGCCAGCGGTCCGATACGAGAGAGAGCTCAAAATGAAACTGGAACTCTCTGTGACCGAGATCGGACTCTCGGAAGCGCACTCAAATCTTCTCATCGACAAAGGGATCTTTACGGTAGAGGATCTCCTCAATCGCCAGGAATCAGAACTACGGGCGCTCGGAAGACTCGGCGATGGAGCGATGCGCGACATCCGAGAGTGCCTCAAGATACTCGGATTCCAATTCCGCCAGAGCGCAAAACGCTCCAAAGACTCTCGAACCTAGTTTTACCAGCTCCCTTTAAAGAGATCTCACGGGCGAAGATGTTTGCCCTTCCGATCTCCTTAGGTTACCTTCGAAGAGGTCGTCACAAATAAGTCTGAGTAGAGGAACTGAGGTGCTCCACCTCCACTTGGCTCTCCACCGATGAGAGGCAAGGAGAGGTAGCGCACGCGCGTTATCAAGGGTTTTGCTCGATCCCGTTATCGAGCCGGCTGGTATAAAGGGCGTTTTATGCGCACCAACCGAAGTTTGCTTGCAATTCTCATCGCATCCCTCATGTTTACGAGCTCCGCAACCGCCAAAGAAAGGGGCGTACAAGGAGCCAGTCGTGTCCAAAAGGACCTTGAGGAACCGCGGCGAGAGCGTCAGAAGCGCCTTCAACAGCTTGAAGAGGCTGTCGAGGAGTTCGATGACCAAGCAAAACGTCGGTGGGAGAAATTCAGCGAAGAAGCTGAAGACATTTACGAACGCCTCTTTAAGGAGGCCATGGAGGTCATCTCGAAAAAGGCGTCGGGTCGACTTCGTCGACTGAATGATCTCTCACGGACGAATGTAGAAAAAAAGCTGCCCAAAGTGGCAGCGAACGTGCACAAGGATATCTCTCCTAAGGTGCACGAGAGGGTGCGAGCGCTTTTCGATCAATTCGTCGCCGCTGAAATGAAGCTCGTCGCTGAGTTTCAGCGACATCTCAAGGATCAATTCCCTGAATTAATCCAACGGATCGATCGAGAAGTGCGTGCGGAAGAGCGTAAAGAAGTGGCTCGGCAACAGGACTCCATGCTTCACGCGTGGGCAGCGTTCTGTAGAGCCGAGATGTTGAGCTCACTGCCTCAACCAGGTGAGAGCTACAACGCCTACTTCGCTCGCGTGAATTCCCGTTACTGGGACATCATGCGAGTGTGCACCGAGCAATACATCGCTCGGTTAGCCGTTTCCAATGAGCTCTATCGGACAAGATTGACCGCGTTCAATCAGTCTTACTGGGCATACATGGAGCGGTGCCGCGCTCGGTATAGCGCGTACATCTCCCTAAGTACGCAGCTATACTTTAATAGGATGGCGTGCAGTACGCAGCTCTATGCGAATTACATCGCGAATTCGACACAGAGGTATGCGGCCTATATCCGAATGAGCAACCAGAACTATCTGAACTACCTCCGGGCTAGTAACCAGATGTACTGGGATTACATTCGATATTGGAACGTCGTCTACTACAAGCGGTTGGGGTTGATCTAGCCGTTCGGCTTATCAGGATCAGTAACTGCTTGTAGGTTTAATGTGGGGAACGGTTGGTCATCTCTTTGTGCCCCGTTCCCCACGGCGGCAAGTAGCGTTTTGATGGAGACAACTCTCACGTTGTCTCCGATTAGGGTTTCTATCGCGCGGCGCTACCATCTTTTATAGTTACGACACCCGAAGCGGGTCCACTCACTTTTTTCGGAAAGCCGAGCACCAACCGAATATCGAGAGAAGTGTCGCTGAGGATTTCCATGGCGCTGAGTACAATACATATCGACGCATGCCATAAACGACATATAGCTTCCATAACGTTGGAGATCGTTTCTGTATGCCCCTGGGCGGTCCAAACTGATCGTGAACTATCCTCGGCAATTGGGGGCGTTTTCCCCTAAAAAGTGCTCTTTTCCACGCCTCAGCTTCGAGCAGCCCCCCCTTGAAACGGAATCAGTTCGCATAAGCCCCGATCTGCTCGTTCGTGAGGGTAGATCCCTTCTTTATGAGGCAGGCGCCTTCGGGCGCCTCATATCTCTTATGTCGGTTTCGTTAGGTTTTAAGAGGTTCACATACGATATGACTCGCCACAGCATCATGGCATCAGCTCGTACTGCGCAGGCGGCTCAGAACGCCCCCTCCCTTTCGTCCATCGAAAAAGTCGCCACTGTCGACCATTCGCTAAACGACCTCATCGCTCAATACGGAAAACTTTCCCCCACGAGTCGTGTTCACTCGTTCGTTGCTCAGAGGCTTCAGACCCTTCTCAAGGATTTTTCTCTCAAGGAGCACCCTGAATTGGTTATTCTCGCGAGGAAGGGTTTTGGGATCAACGCTCTCGCAACCTCGTGCGGGGCGATTGTGATTACGCCTGAGATGATCTCTTTTCTCAAATACACGGAGGAACTCGACTTCGTTCTCCTCCACGAGGCGGCTCACGTCGCCGGCGACCATATCAAGGGGATCCACGAGGCGATGGGTTCCGGCGGACTACGTCGAGCGGGTGGGCAAGCTCGACTGAGTGAATACGAGGCGGACCTCAAGGCGTTTTTAGCCCTCGCTCACCCCGATCGAGACTCATCACCGATGGGCGCCATCCTCGCTCTTGAGCGCGTCAACGCGCATCTTGGCGGCGCTTGGGATATCGCGCATGGAGCGGGCATTGACCGGATCATGAATCTCAAGACCTGCGCCATTTTTCGGGACCTCAGCACCGAGGGAGCCATCCCTGATGAGGCAGGCTCGATGTCGAAACAACTCCGAACCATCCCACTGATGGTGAAAAAAGATATCGATGGGCTTCCGAGTGGGAATCGAGTCTATACCCTGATCAAGAATCCCCGCCTTGATGGGGATGTCCATAAGTATTTCGAAAGCGTGATTGAGGCTATCAAGTCCGCTGATATTCCCTCGATTCGGTGCGTGATTCCGGAGCTCTGCCAAGAGATCGCGAAGCAAAAAGCACGTGTCTCAGCGATGCCCTCGAGCTCTCGTGCGAAACAACGCCTCGACCACCAGTATGAGATCGCTGAGTTGGTGGTATCGAAGCTCTTAAGCTCGGTCTCTGAGCGAGGGCTGCGGCGCACGCTCTCACCTGCCGCCACTGAACGGCTCCTGGGACTTGAACTCGTGCTCGCTGGCATGACGCTCGACAAGGCTGATAGTATCCTTAGCCGAAACACACAAAAGATAACGAGTCAGGCCCTTACGTGGTTTCCGAAAAGGCTCACCTCCACAGACGCGCTGACAGAGGTCCAACACGAACTCTCCCTCATTGAGGGCTCTATCCAACTTGAGCAGGCCCGAGAGCTCCTGCACGTCGTGGCCGAGGGTGTTCTCGCTGAAAGCTTCATCTTCGAAGACGTAGATGATGACTCAATCGATATCCATGCCTACCTCACTACCCTCTCTGATTTCGTTGATACGTTGGCGCCCTCAACGTTCTCACACATCGAACCCGCCAGCGAGATAGGTCCCCTTTTGAAGGCCGAGTCTTTTCTCATCCTGATACGACACCTGATCTCCTCTAAAAGCTCAAAGCCTAGGGAAGCGGTTACGATCGCCTCTGAATTGAAGGCCCCTTACATCCTTGAGCCAACTATCATGAGGGCGGCTCTTGATACGGTCGTTGAGCGAACTGAGAATAAGGAGATAGCGAATAAGCTCCAAGCTTTTGCCCGAACAGGGCTTGCCCTCCCCGAAGTGCGGACCTCCGTGGCGAAACTTCGCGCGCTTTTTCGACAGACCGCGCCACTCGTTGCAAAGGTATCCTCTGCGGATGAGGCCGATGCGGCGCTCGATACAATTCAGGCGCGTTTTAAGGAGGCATACCAGATAGCGAAAAACCTCCCGAGCTCGATCTCAAACTCACTAGTATCAGGGGCTGACAACGACGACGAATCTGGTTTCCCACCACGAAACCGGATGATTCTGGTCCAATCGCTCCTCGACGAAGAGCTCTCGCTTCCCACCGTTGGTCGGGAGACCCCCTCATTCGAGCACGCCTCTCGACTCTTTCTCCTCAAAGTGGGGTTACTGCAAGCCATCTCTGTGGACCAGAGTGATCGCGACGAAATCACCACGACTATGAGATTAGACCCTGAGGTCAAGGTTCCAAGCTTTGAAGGGTTGATTGATCTCTTAGACGAGGTTCAGAGCGAGCGGCCGGAGTCCATCATTCGCGGAGAGCCTCTGCCCCCGCGCCACACAGATCCAAAGGTGGAGACGGCCCTCCATGACGCTATCCTGGAGCGCCTGGCCGAGGAGCTTCTCGATTCAGCGAATCCGCTCACTCATGAAGAGGTGCTCAAACGCCTCACGACGTTTTCGACGCGATCGTTGATTCCTGCCCCGGCTGAGGGCGATGGTCCACAAGGGGTCACCAGATACTTTCAAATCCTCGAGTTAGGCGCTCGGGCTCTCAGGGAGACGTATCCAACAGATCGCTCCTCTGAGCAGTTTCTCCTCAACGCGCTGGCTGTGAGCTTCTATATTCCGAATCAGGGTCCCGCCCGCCTCATTCAACGAGAGCTCGTGCTTCGACTTATCGATTCAGCCGGATCGGAGAGGGTTACGCGCCACCTCTTTGAGAGCTTTCGGCATCAACGTGGGTGGCTCAGCCTTGAGGCACTTGAGAAACTCGATGAGACAGCCCACACCGTTGATCAGATAAAAACTGTGGCGAGGCTCTCAAAGGAGCACGCCTTAGCGCCGGATAAAATCGCCGACCAAGCTGGTGACGGCGTTGTGCTCGATTATTTCTTCTCTGAGCGAGCGCGGCATAACTTTCATGATATCCTCTTTAGGGGGCTTACCTCCGCCTCCGACGACACCGCGCTGACCAAATCAATCGTCGAGCCGTGGTGGTCGTGTTTCGGTGATGATTTAAAGATCGAGGTCTCTACCAAATTGTTGCCGTTACGGGACGAAACGCTCTCTCGCGAGCAGGCTCAGGAGATCGTCGACCAAATCCGCGCCCTTACCCCAGGGACGATCTCGGGAACCACCATGAACTACTTCATGAGATCTTTGAATAGCGCGGACGCTATTACACCGAACCTGATCCGAAGTAGCATGTACTGCCTCGGCATCGTTGAACGCCTCGTGGTGCTTCGAAAACTCGCCAACGACCCCACGCGCGGGACCCTTATCTCACCAGAGAAACGGGTGAATGTGGCGGAGGGACTCCTCAACATGATGCTCTCAGGCTCCTCGTCCGATAAGCTCACCGCCATATCCTCTAAGGCGTTTCGAGCGCTCTTTCGGGCGGTTCCGGCGGATGATCTCGGTATAGCCCTCACCCCTATGCTTTTAGATCAATTCCTAAAGGCGCCCCCTGTGTCGGCGGATTTTCGGCCTTTCGCCGCGGGGTATGCCAAGGCCCTCCTCGGCGATTATTTCGTGAAACCAACCCAGGATCCCGGGGCTATTGTACCCGAGAAGCGGCCGACGCTCCCCGCAGGCGTTCGGCACGAGCTTCTCGATGAGGTGACTAATCATTTTGAATGGGCGCTTTCAGGGCGCAATCCTCGCACAGAGCTATCAGTGTCACAGGGCACTGATGAGCTCATGGAGATCTGCGACATCACCCTCGCGGATCCTGTCGCACTCACCCGCCGTGGCCCCATCCCGTTTATCCTCGATTTTTCGAGGAATTTGCAAACACCGGGAACGAGAGCGCTGCAGCTCCTCGGCGGCATCGTTGAGCTCCCCCCGTCCGTTGAGAAAGAATTCCTTGAGGTGTATGACGCCCGAAAGGGGCAGTCCAAACACGGAGCTCTGCGCACGATTGAGAAGATCCTCCCGGATTATTGCTCAAAAGTGACCACACTCAGGCGTATCGGCGGTGGCGCGCTCTATTCCGTCTTCATCGCGGATCTCTCAAGTGGAGGACGCGAGGTGATTCGGGTTGCGAATCCAAACCCTGAGTACCACACGCGCCGAATCCTCCACAGTATGAGAGCGGCTCAGGAACAACTTGAGCGGGAAGACTCCGAATTCAAGATCGGTCGGCACGTCATTAACCTAGTCGATGAGTGGATTTCGACCGAATTGAGGGACTCCTCGTTTGAGAGCGACGACAAAGCGTTCCGTAAGTCCTGGCATGGCTGGAAACCACACCATAAGTGCCCACTCTCCATCTACATACCAGAGAGCTCACCGACCGGTTCATTACATGTGCGTCGGGAGGAGTTCATACCGGGCCGAAACTTCACAGAGCTTCAGCAGATATATCAGGAGTCACCTGAACTTGCTCGGGCAGCTGTCTCCCTCGCCCTGCAGCATTACATGAAACAGGTACGGGGCAACTTGCTTCCCTTCGGAGAGACCCTGGTTCACTCGGATATCTCCCCAGGTAATCTACGCTTAATGGAGGGCGGCAAAGTAGCTTTGCTCGATCGCTCCATGTACCTCAAATTCTCTGTCCAAGATAGGCTCCTCCTCCAACAGCTGAGGAAAGCGTCATCGCACGAGGCACGCGCAGAGGCGCTCGTGACCGGTCTCGCCTCCATGCAGAGTGAACAAATTCCCCCAGAAGACCTACTACGCATTACTAATGATGTCGCCTACGCGCTGAAAAGCTCTGATTCTGTTGAAAAAACACTGCTCAAAGGACTCCTCACGGCCCAGCAGGGAGGGCTGATGGTGCCGCTGAGATTCCAACTTCTGGTGAAGAACCTTAACTCATTCCGGGTCATGGCAGCGCAAGTGGGCTTTGCGAATCTCAACGAGGCTCTTGAGCATGACTGGCGGTAGCGGTGTGTAGGGTCCCTCATCTTGCAGGGACTGACATCCTCTCATTTGGATCGCGACACCGTCGGTCCCTCCTCAAGTTCAACACCGACCCGAGGAAGAGCGATCATTCGTTGCTACGAGATGTGATGTGTCATCATCACAGGATAGTTTTTGCGTAAACTACTCTGACTCAGATATTCTCCATCACAATTATAAGGAACGTGAAAGCGTCATTGTCTACCCTACCGCACTTCATAGCGAGAGAGCATTCACTTCTACAATCGATGAATAGGACGTAGAGACTCTATGAAATCCGCGCCCCCCCGGACGCAGAGCATCAATCAGCGATCAGGTTACAGCGACGCCAACGCTCACTGCTCAAAGAGGTCCAAAATGACTACCGGCACCTCCCTCGATCGCATGCGTCATCGTCTATCGCTTAGTGTTGTGATCAGAACACCAATTCCCGGGTTCGGGCTCCTATGGCACACCTTGAGATCTCCACGTATCGGACATGTAGTGCACTCACACAATCCCTATCGATCCATCACCATCTGTCCTGATCTAACCCAATCGACGGAAGTACAACCCACAGGCCCTGCTGACTCTGTCCCATTCCATCCGAGCGTACTCCCCCACACGCTGGGGCGCATGTGCTTTGACTTTTAAAGAGGTAGAACATCCCATGTCAAAACATCGAACCAATCAGTCACCAAAATGGGGTCCCATTGAGGACTCTGTCGCCTCCCGGCAAGATCAACAGCTGTCAGTTCGCCGACTTCCTCCCAGCGTTGAGAGCGTTTTGGACCAGTTACGACTCCCCTCCACTATGTTGTCCCCAACTCCAGAAGGCATGGATACCCCAACGTCAATGACGCGGCAGGAGAAGACCTTTGCTGACTTCCAAAAAAGCAACGCTCTCTCTGCCTTGCGGGAATGCGCACGCCTCACGGGCGATATCGCAGAGCATAAACGCGCCATCCCAAAGATCCTCGCGGCGGCCACACATGCTTTAACTGCGCAAGAGCAGCTGGGCTGTCACCACGCTGTAACTATGGTCAGGGACAACCTCGCAGCATTGAGAGAGAGATTTGCTGCGATCGCAAGCAGAACCCCCGAAGCTTTTTATGTTGTTCACTCCCGCGCCTTCCGTCGCTACTCGCGCCAACTGAACTCTGGAAGGATAGCTATAACCCCTTTTGTCGCTGAAAAGATCGATGAGATAATGGCGATACTACAAACGACTCGCATGGCGATCCTTCACGGTCCAACGGGGTCTGGAAAGAGTGAGGTTGCAGAGATAGTCGCCCAGAGATTTTCCGGACAGAAACCGCTTACTATCAGCGGACACAAGGATATAAGCAGCCGCGAGTTTAAGGGACACGATGCGCTGCGAAGCTCCGGTTCTACTCTCTCAATCCACGAAATCCCCGATCGCATAGAGACCGCAAAACAGGAGTACCTCAAGCATCACCCCAGCAATGATGCCAAATCAAATCGTGCAGCTTTGAAGCAAATTGAGGAGCGTATCATTCACGAGAACGCGGTAACCGTATCGGAGTTCGTGCTGGGATATGCCTACAGAGCCGCACGAGACGGTGTTCCGCTTATCATCGACGAATTTAACCTAATAGACCCAACGGTTATCATGGGGCTCAATGCCCTTATGACTAAACGACCAGGCGAACTGGTGCATGTTCCAGACACCGGGCATCCACCCTTCCCTGTCGCCAAAGGTTTCTGCGTGATTATGACGGGAAATCTGAACACAGGAGAGGGAGTCGAGTACTACCGTCCACATCAGCCCGACGCCTCAACGACAAATCGATTTCTCCCGGTCAAGTACGGCTTCCCACCGCAAGCAACAGAGGGTACAGCGGTGCAAGCTCATCCCCACGAAAAACAGCTCTACCATATTATGATCGCCACGGTTCGAAGCGGTCGCCCGAGCAGTGATGGAACGGATCTCGCGATCCGCCTTGAGGACAGAGCGATGGTCGCCCATCTGCCTGGAGGAGCCTATTATCTTGAAAAGCTCTGGCGACTCGCAAAGCTCGCTGCGATCACTCAGCTAGCTCTTGAGGGTAAGGTTGCCCAGGATTCCCCGCACGCACATCGCATCAACGGAGCAAGCATCGCCGCCAAGGTGGAACACGCACTTACCCCCCGCGTGGTGGTCAACCTGCTTGAACAGTGGAAGGGTAACGGATTTGAGTTTGAGCTCGATCACTACATATTTAAGGCCTTGGTTGAAAGCGCCCTGACTTCCCTGGAAAAAGACTATTTCTACCGCCAGTGTCAGCTGCAAGGGTTTTGCACCTCACCCGGTTGGCCTGTTGTGATTGATGATGGAAGCGAGCGGCTCTACTCGGATGTTCGGTCTCCTAGGAACCCTGGTGAAGCCACCCCACAGGTGATCCCAGGCAGAATTCTTATTAAGGAGATCTATGGAGATGCCCCAAAGAGGACCACGTGGCCCGGCAAGCTCCAAGCTCCTTCGACGGTAGACCAGCGAAGAACGGATACCGCTCAGCGACTTCACCTCATCAAAGAGATCGATGATGAGCTTCAGGAGGTCATGAAGCTCCTTGAGGAGACACGTTGGGTTGAGTCCGACCATGGTCATGACCTGGACAACGTATGACCATGAGCTTCTCCATGAATGCTGATGAGAGACTCGGGGCCGAGGAGCCTTCTGGGTCGGCGCTGGACCTCCTTGCAATAGTAAAAGCAAATTGGTCTACCTATTTTGCCCTTACGGGAAATCACTTCTCGGTGGAGGTTGGTGCGCAAACATGCTTCAACCACGATGAACTGAAGGTCATTATTGGGGCAGATCAGCTTGCCAAACTTGGCATCCGAGATCAACGAGAGCTCCACTTCATTATTCTTCACGAACTCGGACACTTGAAGGAATTTAGAGATGATACTCAATCATTCCTTTCCTTGATTGCATCAATCAAGGAAAGCCCTGAGGGCGACGAGATCTTTTACCTCTATAATTCGCTCATGGATATCTACGTGAACCACAATGCGGCAAACAAAGCTGCAATATTCTCTGACGGTCAGGGCGGCTTCTCCGACCTCATTAAGAATATCTACCTCACAAAAGCTTTTCCCGAACACGACCTCAGTGGCATACCGTTATCATCCCAATACGCTGTGTACATTCTTCTTCTCGGCATGGGAGTAGCCCGAGCGTATACCATCAGCGAGCCTATCCAAGCTATTGTTAAAGCTGGAATTTCATTTTGCGGAAACCACTACACGTACGAACAATTCATCGAGACATTCCTCGTCCCAGCTATCGGTAAGCACCACAATGACTACTGGCAAGCAACAATCGGCCAACGCGATTCCGTCATTAAGGCAACTATTCTCCCTATTTTTTTGGAGCTGCTGAATCGCGATAGGGACAGTGATGGTCCGGGTCCCCATCTGCAAAAGCGCCCGGGGACCAGTATAGGGGGAGATCCGGGAGGGGATACGCTATCCCAGTCTGGTCGAGAGCCATCTTACGGCTCTCCAATCACCCACTCCTTCGACCCCGAAGAGCTAGAGAAACTCCTCGATTCCCTCAAGGACCTTTCGAAACGAGACAACATCACTCAGGCGGAGAAAGCCCGACACGATCTCCACAGACAAGCAAGACAGATAGCTGAAGCCGCCCACTCTCGTGACGCCTCTGACTTTGCAGATCGTCTTGTACGAGTTCAACCGATCGTCCACCGACTGGTGAATGAATTCCTGAAGCTTTGCTCTCAGTCCCGTCAACACACACGGAGTATTACCAAATACTCCTCTGAGGGACTATTAGACATTCCAGAGGTCATTCGTAACTTTGGAAGGGTTCAACGAGAACCCAGCAATGCCCACGTCATGCGAACCACTCAATCGGAGTATGCGATAGAAAATGCCCCCTTGAATCTCCGCTTGTGCCTCCTTCCAGACCTTTCGGGTTCGATGCACACGGGCATAAACGGACTCAAGGATAACGTCATAGCATTAGCGGCCGCAGTCACTACGCTGTGTACCATTCACAAACGACACAATTCAGGAATAATAAGCGAACTCGCGATCTACGGGTTCGATGATAGGCTCCATGAAATCTTGGATCCCATACCGGATGCCTCTCTGCAGCATGTTGCCTCATCATACGAACGGCTTGTTCCGTCCGGTGGCACGTGCGAATTTATCGCCCTTGAACACCTTGCCCTAGTTCTTGCCCGTGTAGCGCCGCTGGATGCAAGGAAGGCACTCAATCGGAAAACCATAAACATTGCGATATCTCTGACCGATGGCGATACAGAAGATGTGGCTCGAACTACTGAGGCTAAAAATGCCCTCCTACGAGGCAGGGTCGAATGCTTTGGTGTATTTTTGCGGAGCAGGAACTCCACGGGAGTTACCTTCAGAAGCATCTGGGGCGACCGCGGTTACGAGATCGAATCCGTCGATGGACTGCCCGATGTAATCGCTGACCTTAAAACACGGATACAACAGAAGTAAAACATGCAGCGGTCGAACATACAAATCACTCATGCCTCGTTGCGAACGGTTGCTGATGAGCTATCGAAACTTCGCTTTGCTGCGCTTAAGGCGCCCACTATCGCCTGCGATCGGGCTGCCGAGCCACTAGCGGATCTGAGAGAGCTCAAGCAATCGTTCGTTCGAGACCTCTCGAGCTTGTGCGTGCGCTTGGACGATGGGCGACTTCTTCTAAAGCCCTTGTATCGAGCGCTACTAGAGTTTTGCAATAACAACACGATTGTCCCAGAATTACTGCTAAGGAAGGTGACGATCGAGGGGGCAGTGATCGTTGAGGGACAATTTGACTATTGCGGTCTGAAAACGCTAAAGGGTTTGGACACGGTGTGGTCTTTGAGACGTTTGAGCCTTTTCTCTAATCGGGCGGTCTGCTCGCTGATAGGTATCCCAACACAGAGCATTGAATGGATTGATGCTTCGTGTTGTGATCTTATCGGGGACCTCTCGGCACTTGCACCCGCTACCAACTTGCGATACCTGAATGTAGATGGGAACAGAGGGCTCACCTCTCTTGCTGGTATGCCGCAACAAATGATCCAAGAGGTATATGCCGGACAATGTGGACTCAACGGAGATCACACGTTCTTGGCAACCGCGCCGAATCTGCAAAAACTTCATCTTGAGTTAAATCCAAAGAAGCTATCCATTGACCGAAGACGATTCAATCCACAGGCTCAGATCCAGCTATGACCGAGTTCTCGTTAAACCACTTACGTGCTACCCGCTCGGCGCTCACCAGAGCCACCGCCATGCTGTCGTCTACCAGAGATGAAGTGCTCACCGCAGCAACCATGGACCTAGACCTCGCAGAGCTAGCAGTTGGACATGTGCGCGAGTTGCGGCACTCGCTGAAACAACAGCTATCAGAACATAGCATTCAACTCCCTGATGGGCGCCAGCTCTTACGCTCTCAATTTGGGTGTCTGTGGGCTTTTGCAGCTCAAAACAAACTCAACTTGGAATGGGTGTTCGGTAAGGTAGCCATCGAGGGGGCGGTAGTTGTCGATGGTCGATTTGGGCGCTGCTCACTTCAGAGCCTCAGCGCTTTGGAGGGACTATGGTCACTCAAGCGCTTGCACGTTAATAACAATCCAAGTCTAACCTCACTCAAAGGAATACCAACACAAAATCTTGAAGCGATTATCGCCTCAGGGTGTGGTCTTACGGGTGATCTCTCAGAGCTTTCCCAAGCCCACAACTTAAAACTGATCAATGTGCGCTTCAATACAAAGCTTACGTCGCTCAAGGGTATCCCGACTCAAAACCTGGAAACACTGACAGCGCAAGGCTGTAACCTATCCGGAGACCTCTCGGATCTCTCACAGGCAAGGAAGCTATCTGCACTTAGTATAGAAGGGAACAAAAAGATAACGTCCCTTAAGGGCATACCTACCAAATGCCTCGAAGGACTTCAGGCCGGTCGCTGCAACCTAACCGGGGACCTCTCTGAAATTCGGGGAGCCAAAAAGTTAAAATTCCTCCTGGTCGATGGCAACTTAGGCCTGACGTCTCTTGAAGGGTTGCCCACTCAGAGTCTTCATTTTCTTGATGCGAGCTCATGTGGACTGAGCGGTCAACTGACCGGAATTAGTCACGCCTCACGTCTGGTCTCTCTCTACATTCGCGAGAACCGAGACCTCACCTCTCTGGCTGGAATACCAACCGAAAGTCTTGAGGAGCTGTATGCTTCAGCATGCAATCTGACCGGAGACCTCTCGCACATTACTGCTGCTACGAAGTTGACTGTTATCGACGTGTTCCGTAATAAAAAACTCACCTCCCTTAGGGGTATTCCCGTAGGGAAGGTCTCAACAATTATTGCAGGTGCGTGTGACCTAATGGGGGATCTCTCTGAGATTGCAGGAGCTACGCGACTCACTCAACTTTATGTAGAAGACAACCGAAAGCTTTGCTCCCTCAAAGGGATACCTCTAAAAAGCATTCAGGAAATCGTGGCCCCCTCATGCAACCTTGGGGGAGAGCATACATTCCTTGCACGCGCCCCTCGTCTCAAGGTTCTTGATCTCCGAGATAATGCTCCCTCTCTCGCCGTCGACAAGACCAAATTTAAGTCAGGAGTTCAGGTTGAGCTATGAACCCTACAGCTCTCGATGTGTTACAGCAGGCTCGGACGGCGCTTGCAGATTCCGCTGCTCAACTTACCGAATGTAGAGCCACGATGCTCTCAATGCCGCCGA
>JALRCK010000169.1 GCA_023262305.1 Deltaproteobacteria bacterium | reverse complement strand
GCGTGAAGTGGCATGAGGTACCCGTAAAAAAAAGAGGCGCCCTTGTGAGAGCGCCTCCTTCTTAAAAAGAAACGTGGTTCAACTACAACTCAGTGTCTTGAAGGGCTACGCGAATACCAGCGAGCAACGCTACATCCGAGTCGTTGTCGATACCAGCCTCA
The DNA here is from genome assembly GCA_023262305.1 of Deltaproteobacteria bacterium. GTDB lineage: Bacteria > Bdellovibrionota_C > UBA2361 > UBA2361 > OMII01 > OMII01. Next base: position 5,403 of record JALRCK010000169.1, on the reverse strand, counting down.
CCTTTGAGGGCAACATTTTCATGAATCGAGTACAGTCCGGTAAGGCTGTAGGTCCATGAACCGTTTTCAATCCGATCGTACAGAACGTTGAGGTCGGTCTCTAACTCCTTGGTAGCGAGGTATCTCAAGGACAGCCCTGTGTAGACTCCATTATCGCTTGTGGTGGAATCCTCGCCACCAGCTGAAGCGGTCGCGCGTGCATGCAGCCCTCCGACTCGAACGACGATATCGAGGTCATCCTGCAGGGAGTACCAACCAGCTCCGCCGTACGAGAAGATGTTTTGGTCGAGGTTGATGTTAAGCCGCTCGCCGAGCAGGTCAACGTGCCCCTTGGTTGAAAGATAGTTGTACCCACCCTCGAGCGCAAAGTGCTTAAGCGGAGAGTAGGAGATCTCTGCATCGAGTCCGTTGGCATCGTTTACCCCTGACTGATCGATGTGGGTCCACTGGTAGGCAACGTCAGCGTATGTATAGGTCATGAGTGGCTGAGCCTCTCCGACGCAGGGCAAAAAACCGATTGAAGCCAAGATAACTGGAAGTAACTTTTTCATAAATTTGTCCCTTTAAGGGTTGTTGTACTCGCCGATGCTCACAGAGAGTGTTGATGCCGGCAAGATGAAAAATGAGAGATCCTTCGCTGATGCTTTGAGGCATGTACCCCTGTTCATGAGGTATTTCCCCTGATTAAACGAGGGGCTAGCTTTTTTTGCACTCACAGGGCATTGAATTTACAATAAAAACGAAGATTTGACCGGATCTAGTGAGACAAAGAGGGCAATAGTGCGGATAGTTGGATAGGCTAAGATGCCACAAACGTTAGGTATATGCTTCGCACGAGTGCTCTCAAATTAATGTACCGCTCCTCAGCGCTACGACCGGCGACGGTCATGATAGCGGCGTTGTGCATAGGTATACCGTTGATGACCTGTGGCGCCGAGGACCTTACTAACCTGGGAGGTTCGCTCTCTACCGATCTCGCAGGGCGACATGCAATCCAAGCGAGCGCACCAAATGTCGTAGGAGATGCGCGTTTAGCTGAGCAGGCGGCCGGCTTCCCCCTCTTTCATCGAACAACCACAGCCCAGGATGGACTAGGACCCACGTTCATAAATAATTCGTGTGCTGGGTGTCACGTTAACAACGGTCGAGGACCGGCGACTCTTGGAGTTCCCTCGCGGGGTGGCAGTAGTATGGTCATCAAGATAAAACCGCCAGGAACACTGGGTGATGGCAGCGCCCCTCGAGTTCCTAGATTGGGTTCTCAAATACTTGAACAAAAAATAGGGACCCCAATAAAGAAAGGCGTAAGATTGACCTGGGTGCCGGTGAACGGAAAGTACGGTGATGGGACAGGGTACTCGTTGCGGAAGCCAAAGCTCGTTCTTCCGACCTCGCTCAAGCTGCCCAAGAAGACCATCGTCTCCTTAAGGATGTCCCCCGCGTTGATCGGCATGGGGCTTCTTGAAGCGATTTCGGACGCAGAACTTGTGGGACTAAGTGACCCCCGAGATCTCGATGGTGATGGAATATCCGGTCGCGTTAACTGGGTGAGGGACCACGAGTCAGGGGGCTACTCAGTCGGTCGGTTTGGGCTGAAGGCGACACTGCCAACGGTGGAGCAGCAATCAGCATCGGCTCTCTACCACGATATGCAGATCACCAACTCCATGTTTTTTGAACCGGGCGAAGCGCTTGAGGCAACTGACCAGGACCTCCACTCCTTGGCGATCTATCTACGTCTCTCCGGAGTTCCCAAGGCTCAAGACCAGGCGAATTCTGTCGTGATAGAGGGCAAAAAATTGTTCTCTCAGATTGGTTGCAATAAGTGCCACCGAACAACTTTTACAACCGGCTCGCATAGTGACCCCGAGCTCTCGAATCAAAAGATACATCCTTTTACAGACCTTTTACTGCACGACATGGGACCAGGCCTGGCTGATGGATGGAGTGAATTCTCAGCTGGTGCACGGGAATGGAGAACATCGCCTCTTTGGGGTCTTGGTTTCTCACGACGACTTGCAAACGGCAAGGCGGTCTATCTCCATGATGGAAGAGCGCGCACCCTTGAGGAGGCGATTCTATGGCACGGCGGGGAGGGGGCTTCGTCGCAGCGTAATTTCAAGAACCTCTCCCGCATACAACGGCAGGCGCTGCTCGCATTCCTGAACTCGCTGTAGTGATAAAAGCTCACATGCTTATGTCGTACGTGTACGCGCCATGGTGTCGGCGTGATCGGGAGGAGCATTTTCGACTTACTACTACGAGGAACGGTCAGTGACTCTGGAAATGTTTCCTTAATTGCGGAGAGGAGGATAGGGCGCTTAAGAAGCGTTTTCCTATCCCCCTCCCGCTTTAACCTGTCCATTCATATGCTTGTAGGTTGTAGACTCGTTTTATAAGCATGAAGGTTTCAATTGAAAACAAGAGCCTCCAATCAAATCCCTTTTATTCTATTTTGAGACGGACAAGTATCTTTCTGAGCGGCTACGATGTAGCCCCTGCAGCACCCTTGAGGAGTTTCTGAAACTCCCTATGAGTAGATTCCTTATCCTCGCCAATAATAATCAGATCACCAAGAACATCGACGAGAGCAACCTTCTTCAGGGTGCCCGAAGCATCGATGATCGATACAAGATACGCCGGTCTTCCCTCCAAGGAGAGGAGCAGCGGCGTTGTAGGAATAAGACCCTCCGACGATGGCAATCGCTTGCTCACCGCTTGAAGGGCTATGGTGGGAGTTAAGCCCACCCCTTCGTCGTGTGCATACTCAACAGTTCGACCAGAGCGAGCATCGGTTAAAGTGAAACCGACGAGGCGATGGAAACGAACGTTGGCTTGCCTTAAGCCGGTGTAAAAATAACTACGACCGTCCGAGGCCTGAATGAGCCATGTGGATTCGCTATTCACGACCGAAGGCTCGGCCAAGTGAGGCGAACCGATGAACGAGGCCGCGTACCCACCACTTAAGGTGCCCCAATCTTTCACCTGAGTTGCAACCGCACTACGGGAGACGGTCACGTCAACCCATGCAGGCGTTGTGTCAGGGGTAAAAGAGCGAATGTTGCCATTCTCTGGGTCGACGAGAAGGATCTTCCCGCCGCGTGCATAGTCGCCGTAATCAGCGAAGGTGTAGCCTGTCACGACCCACCACGCTTTGAGATCGTCGTCGAGCTCAAGGTGCCCCTCTTTGAAAAAGAATGAGAGCCCCTCGCGCTGATTGATATGACGAACGACGTCCGAGCCGAAGTATGCTCCGGGAGTGAAGTTGAGCTTCACAGGATCATTCTTCAAGTCTGTGGACACCACTCTGCCGGGTGCATTGGAATCGGTGGCGTCGACGGTGATAACTGCCGAAGCAGGATCTCCGAGGAGCCAAGCTCCAAACCCTCTGTAATCAAGGGGAGCGACCCAGGTAGGGGTCCCCTTGATGCGTTGAAGGTTGAATTGCCCAAGCTTGTAACGGGACCCGAAGGTCTCCCACACAGCTTTGGTCCCCTTGGTAACCGCTTGCTCGTGAGAGACAAGAGGCGTGTGCGCCAAAGTGAGAGGCGGTGGGGTTTTGCCCCACTGAACTCTCTCAACTGGCCCGATGCGAGCTGCCAAACGAGGTGCCTCGTCGAGGTTCGCCGTGCAGCTTGCAGCCCAGAAGTTGATGAACAGGATACCGCTCACCAACAAGGGAAGGTCTCCACCCTTCATGAAGACATTCAACAGAAGGAGGATGTTAACCAACACGAAGCTCAGCGCGAACACCGCGCTTTGCGACTCTACACCCTGGAGGATGTAGTGACTAACGGCCGCGATGAACGTGAAGAGAGCGAACTTAATCGCCCACAACCTTCGCGCGGCTTTGATTGCGTTTTGATCCCTCTCAAACAGATTGGGACAGTGAATGGAGGTCATGCCTCCGATGATTATGGAATAAATAATTGTACCGAACATATGTGCCTTTCTCGCCAACCCTGAAACCGATCAGGATAGACGCTCAAGGACCGCATGAGGCGGCGATTGAGCGTCCATCCGAATCAATAGGAAGTGGCGGCGGCCATAGAGAGGTAGGAAAAACCTTCTCTTCCGAGAGTCACTGACGCTTCTCGAGACTCACGCATGGTACGTATGCGTTCACTCCAGAAGCCCAAAGAGCGCGTCTACCCAATCCACGATGTGTGGTCCCAATCCGGATAGAGCAGGAGGTCTAGGCGGGGGGAGCCGAAAACAGCCCATTGTAACAAACCCCTCATGTTCGCCAAGTGGGGCACGAGTTCTGCTCTGGCGGGTCCTGTCGTTTTAAGGCGATTTGGAAATTATTCCTTCGGTGCAGGGGGCGCATTGAGTTTGACGCCTCGCGCTAGACCCCTCGCCGGAAACCAAGCACGAGAGAGAAGAGAGAGAGGACCGACAAAAAGAGTAGGCTTCCCTGAACCGGGACGAAATACCTTGGGAGCCACAAGATTGTTAGGAGGATGGAGGTAACGTACGACGCACTTATAAGGGACACCGTAATGCACGCCTGACCGAGGGCTCGATTGCGGGAGGAGCGTAGAAGCAGCCAGGTTCCGATAGTCAGGCACACCCCAAGCAAGGGACCACACTTCGAGAGAAACGTCTCAATACCACCTAAAAGAAATGCCGCGTATCGGTGCGAGTTTAGCCAAAAGCTTCGCCCCACTACGCCCATCATCGGGAGCTGACGATTGGGAGAAAGAGCTTGGACAGCAGCGCATACCTCGTCGAAGTTGTGATGAAAGGCGGCGTAGAGTTCCCCATCCCATTGATGCACGTTGGCTGAGAGAAGCGCTTTGTCACTGACTGTGACGCCCCTCTGATTAAGCCGTGTGAGAACGAGTTGGGTCTCCGTTGAGTCGGTGGTCTCGATTGGGACCTCACCGAAGGAGCGAGCGGTAGCAAGAATGTTCAGACTCTCGTAAGCCCCCAGAGAGAATGTGCCGAGACGATGCAGTTGAATCCAGCCCCACAACACTAAGGGAAGGAGACCGACGAGTGCGAGAAAACAGGTCCGCCGTCTCGATTCGCGGGGTGCTTGCACCACAAGGAGCGGGATGAGCGTGAGCCAGGGAAGCAGCGCGGTGCGGGTCAATACGGTGAGTGCGACAAAGAGGGAGGTCGCACATGCGGAGCTCGGACGGCGATCATGACACCACAAGAGGTACGATACGTTCGCTCCTAGTAAGCAGCACATCGCGAGCCACTCACTCATCTCTCCCCAGAGAACCTGCTTTCCGGAGTAGAGAGCCACGCCGGTTGCGAGCGCTGTGAAGACCGGTGGGGCAACTCTCCGCAGCACGAAGGGTGTGACACCAAGGGCGACGATGGCAAGGGAGAGATGGAGCACAACCAGGGTGCTTGACGGTGAATATCCCGGCAGGATGTTCACCAAGGTTA
>JALRCK010000168.1 GCA_023262305.1 Deltaproteobacteria bacterium | reverse complement strand
GTTGAGGCGTTCCGCTTGAGTCTTTACGGCCTTCGAATCTCGAAGTCCCCGTTAGTATACGTCTCTTCCTTGAAATTCACCGATGGCCCCGGGGCTTGTCGTCTCTCCTTCGAGCGAGTACTCGACGCTATTTTTTCACGGTCCTCAGAATCGATCGTAACACAGCTAAACACTCTATGCTTCTTTAGCTGGTCCTACGGATTATACTGACGGGACGTGTGAGTATTTTGCCGTGTCAAAATGGGCTGTAAGCTCAATGGGGCTCGTGTATCTTCGACACAAGTAGATTCCTCTGGGGAGAGGTAGTACTTTTTGAAGGGCAACCTCTTAAGACTTGGCTCCAGGATGAAATCTTGGCCTCATAATCAAGGAACCATCATCTCCGATACCTATAAGGAGATACCCACATGGGACATCGCTTACTTTCTCTCGCTCGTTGGACATGGGTTCGAGTGAGAATCCAAACGATGAGGATGGAACGGAGATAACTGGAATGCCGTCAATAACACCGGAAAGCCAGATATGGAGGTGTCCGCTGAAGCACCCAACGATCTTATCCCGGTGCCGCTGGAGCACAGGGGCTAGCTCCTCTCGATTCGAGAGGGAGAGCCCCGAAGCGATCCGCTCGTTGTCGAGATCGAATAGCGGAAAATGAGAGAATATCACGGCTCGTTTTGCTTCGCTCAGAGTCTCATCTAGCGCTTTGCACGTCTCGGCTGATATCCAGCCTGTCGCTCCCGGACCGTTGCGAACATCTACTGAGATTAGGTCGGTCCCGTAAAAGAAATATCTAGAGACTCCATCCTTGTGAGACTCCCAGGCACTGGGAAACGCCGCCTCCATGAGTTCGGGCTCATCGTGATTACCTGCCACCGTAAGAACTGGTGCTTTGAGGCCGTCGAGCAAGTTGCGCGCGTGGGCGTAGGAGCCCTCCGACGCAGTAGCGGTTTCCCTGTTAGGATTGATCGAAGTGTCTGCGAGATCGCCGAGCGACACGACGAGCTCTGGAAGCCTCTCCATTTTCAGAGCATCAAAAACCCGCTTTGCGCTCTCGTTAGTGTCGAGTCCATAGAGTCGGGTACCAGGCTCGGTAATATGTTGGTCGGTGATAACAGCCAGATATTTTCTTTCAATCATACAAAACTATTCAATGTCGGTGATAAATTATTGGTGTCAGAGGTGTCTTGATTACTTTAGTATCATGGGTAGTCGGCTTAGTCTGAGTTTTAGCCCTGTTGCTTCCGAGAAGCATTCAGATGTGATTGAGGACCGTTGTCCGGGAACTAAGGACCTTGTGTATCTGCCCGTTTTTAGGTTGATTTTATGATGCGATTGAATGATACAGACCGCGCCATTCTTGCGCATGCTCAACTTGACGCCGATGCGCCGATTAGTGGGATCGCCAAAGCGCTCAAACTGAAAGAGCATACCGTTCGCTATACTCTCTCGAGGCTTCAGGATGCTGGGGTTATAAAACGACTCCTCTACGTCAATCTGTATCGAGTCGGGTACGTCGAGTATTATCTCTTCCTGAAGCTCGCAAATAATACGCCGGTCGAGGAGCAGAAGTTAATAGATGCCTTTTTGTTGTCAGAGCGAGTTACATGGGTCGTACGAGTTGGAGGCTCGTACTCGCTGGGCGTAGCGTTCCTGGCGCGATCTATCGCTGAATCTGTCTCGTTTATTGAGGAGTTGACCGAACGTTGCAGAGTTCCGGTCGCGGAGCGGGCGTTTCTGGTCCTCGCTGGTCGCTCATATTTTGGTGTAAAGCACCTCACGCCTTATCCTGTTTCCTCCAACGTCGTTGATATGGGCACCCTTGGCGCCGAGGAGGTTTCTTGGGAGGAGTTGGATCACCTGGTTTTGCGGTCGCTTGCGTCCAATGCGCAAGCCTCAGCGGCCTCCGTTGCTCGAGAGCTTGGTAAGCCTGAGTCAACGATTCAATACCGCATAAAAAGCCTACGTGACCGCGGAATTCTCAATCGAACGGTGTATCTCATAAATCCCGACAGCTACGGAATGTCTGCCTACCGTTTGCGGGCCACCGTAAGCTCTCCCAGTAGGGGGGTGCGTGAGAAAATCTACGCATGGGCGGCGGCACATCCTAATGTTCTTAGCTTTCTTCATTGTCTGGGACCTTGGGATTTTGAGTTTAGGGTAGAGGTCGCAGACCCTAAGGATACCATCAAGATAGCTCAAGATCTCTCCGGAAGTGTAGGTAGCGTTGTTGCCAGTACTGAGATAGTGCCGACCCTAGAGATGAAACGGCTGCTCCACTATCCTTTCAAATCGTGGAGCAAAAGGGGCGATTTTTTCTGATAGTCTTTTTTCCTCTGTACGCGGGCTACTCGAAAATCCGCGAGGTATCGCCAGGTTGAAATTATTTCCGAATGAAGCCGCCTAGTGAGTAGCTGAAATTATTGAGAGATTAGAGTAGCCCGGGTACAGGGAGACCGAGGAAGCGGAGCTAACAAGTTGTTGCCATTTATCTCAGGTGAAATGAAGGCTCCTTGGGGATCGACTATGTTTGTGGGCTGTTAGCCTAATTGCCACAAATCCTTAAGCTGCCCCGCTCATCTGTCGAAGTCCCCGTAGGGCTTCTAGAAAAGCCCATGGGGTCGGGCTTAGCATGGGACACAACTACAGAATAAGTAGTGGCATTTGGCCTCGAGAGCATCTTCTCGGACCGCTCACGATACTTATAGCGTGTGTGCTCACCGCGTCCCTTCCGGTTCACGCGCTGCCGCCCCCTCTGGATAACGCGCAGTCGGTCTCCCCATGCATGAGGGACGGAAAGCCCTGCAATGATCCGGGCTCAGAAACTCCAGGCAACAACAACTTCATGATCCCCTCCCTGGGGGTCTACTACAATTCCATGACTGGAAGTTCCACTGGTCAACGACCCGGGGGATTCTTCGGACAGAGCATGAGCTTTCCGTTCGGCTACATCGAGATTCAAGCGGGGATTCCCTTCACGGTCGCCCCGGATGGTAGTCGCATGCGATTCCTTTCCCAGGGTGGTGTCTTTCAGAGTGAGAGGGCCGCGGTTGGAGACCTCTCGTTACTTTCCTCTCGTGGCGCGGGACGAGGGTACGACCTTCTTACTCCCGACGGCACACGGGTCGCCTTCACCGCCGCAAAGGATGGAAACCGATTCTATCCGACGGAGGTTAAGAGTGTAGACGGACACGCGCTGATGACCGTCGAGTACGATACTCCGTCTGGGGCGCTCTTCTCGGTGACCGATCAAAACGGCTTCGTCTCTAAGTTTCTGCCTCTCTCCTCTGATCGGACTAAGGTCGGAGAGGTCATCGCGCCTGATGGAACAAAAGCTACGCTTTCGTACAATTCTCAGGGGCAACTCACGAAGGTCGCCTTTGCGGGGAGCACAACCGATCTCTCCTACGATACCTCGGGCAACGTGACCCGCTTGAAAGTTCAAACAGGCACCAAAACAGACTCGTGGGATTACTATTACAAGGGCGGACTCCTATCCGACATCATGCAAGGGCAGGACTCGACCTCCTTTATTTACGCAAACGATTCGGTAACCGCTATTTCGGGACGGTCAGGAAAGGCAACAAGCTTTGCCCGCACGGTGTACACGACCGTTAACGGTATGCAGCGAGTGGTTCGGCAAGAGGGTGGTATGGGAGCTCCCACTCAGGCTGCCACGGTCATGAGCAGAGCGTCATACAACAGTCGGGGGCTCATCACCTCCTTCACCGATGAGATGGGTCGAACTACCAAGTACGAATACGGAACGGGACCCTTCGCCACAAAGGTAACGAACCCGGATGGTAGCTCAGATGTATACACCTATGCGGATGCGGCGAACGCGTATCGCGTAAATAAAGTCGTCACAACTGGACCCGACGGAAAACAGGCGAGCGATACCTATACATGGAGTGGACCTAAGCTCACCGCACTTACCCGCGTAGTCGACGGGGCAACTGTTCTCAACGAGAGGTACAATAGCAACGCGACAACTCAGAGCGTCACAAGCACGACGACCGAGACCTACAGCTACGATCGAGTGGGTCGACTCCTAGCGGTGCGTGGTCCCGGTGGACGTGTTGCCACAACCTACACCCAGGGGCAGGTGACGAGCGTCTCCAATAACGGCGTGCGGTACGGCATGTCCAGCACGATCAGTGCCACTGGAGAGCGAAGCTTTAGTGTCTCGGGACCAGGGATATCGGCGTTGACCAATTCCGACTTCACGGGGCGATCGTGGGAGACGACGGTTGCCAACGGGGACGCTACGGTACGAACCACCGTATCAGGCACGGTTTCTGGGTCAGCGCTGAAGAGTAACGCGTCGAGTAAATACGAAGTCACAAACGGCTCGTTCACCAAGTCGGGCAGCTCCGAGTTGTCATCGTCGGTAGGCGCTGATGGCACCGTCACAAGAAAGGGATCCACAAAGTAGGGCGAAGGGATGAAGGGGACTATACGATCAGAATGTGGAGTGCGGGGTGGGGCGATTGACGCCCGCTATCCTTGCGGCTTAAGAGGGCTCGGATTCGTCGCGCTCTTCCTTGCTCTCATGTGTGCACCGTTAAGCAGCGATGCGCAGAACGATCCAAACGTGATCAAGGTGTCATCGCTCTCCACGGCTCGGGCGATCGGCGCTCACAACGGGGACCTTCTCTCGAATGGAAATCTCCGATTGAATCTCGGATTCGGCTATCTTAATACCCAACCCGGGAGTACCTCGTTTGCAGTCACCGACCAGGGCTTTGGTCCCGGTATATCACTTCTGCCGCGCTTAGTTGGGTGGGCAGTTCGCGAGTCAACGGGCGATGAGGCTTCATACACGAACGTAACCTCTACGGGACACTCCACAATGCGGCTCCAGGGCGACCTTTCAACGCTCCAGCAAAACGGCGCCAACGGATTCAAGAGGACGCTTGAGGATGGAACAGTTGAGTTCTACTCAACGAGGCTCGGAAACGATTGGCTCCTCACCTCTGTAACGGATGCCGCTGGTTATCAGTCAACCATCACGTATGCTCCCGCCTCCTCAGTCCCGACACGAATCACGGGTCCGGATAAGGTGGACGTCGTTCGATATGAAACCTCACAATCATTATTTCCTGGGCAGCGCTCTCGGTTAATTACAAAAGCTACCTACGCGGATGGTTCCGCCTACACCTTCGAGTACTCACAGGACGGGTACCTCAAGAAAGTTATCGGAATGGATGGCACCGCTTTGATTGAGATCGTTCGCGACTCGCTCGGATGGAAGCTACCGACGAAGATGATGAGCCCTGCTGGAACGACTGAGTATGCGTACTACGCAATCGATGGTTCGCGAGCTGTCGTCTCGGGAATTATTGAACCCGATGGAAAGACCGCTCGGTATGCCCGTTCATCGTTGAGCACGACGGTCTCTGCCGGTGGCGAGACGTCCTATCGATACTCCATGAACAACCTCGTTGAGGTGAAGCAGAATGGAGAGGTCGCCTACGCCGCGGAGTATTCAGGTGATCGGCTGATTAAGGAGACCGGTGCTGATGGATCGGTCACAACCTACTCGTATGCGGTCAACGCTCCATATCCT
>JALRCK010000167.1 GCA_023262305.1 Deltaproteobacteria bacterium | reverse complement strand
AAATCTTTGGTGTTTTACCCCATGCCCCGGCAAGCATGGTCTGGAGCATTTGCCATTAAGTTCACCCTTACTGCGTCCGATAACCCTAGGGGTGAGCTAATAAAAATATGAGGGGTCTATGAATAAACGAGCAATACAATTTCTGGTAACCGTTGTGGCATTAGTTTTAGGAGTTTCTGCCCACGCTGAACCGCCTGCTTCTGCGGGGCTACTTGAGCACATCCTTTCGGGCAGAGCTGTACCAGGATCGTTAGGTGGAGTTTCAGACACTCCCGCGATCTTTGTTTTCCCCAGAGGGAGGTACTTTATCACCTCTGTTTTTTGCTCCATGACCGGACATGCTTCTCAACCGAGCGCGAGGATTTATCTTGATTCAACAGAGCGAAATATTAGAGCGCCTTTTCACTACATTAATGCCGTGATTCAAAAATCGGATAGCTCTGGTGTTTCATACTTGCAGGCGGAGCCCAATATTCCACTGTATCTTGATAACACCAGTGGAAAGATGATGGTTCGAATCGAGGGATTGGATGGCGCTTATCCGGTTTGTCAGGTTTCGTATCTGGCTTACAAATACTAGCGCCGTAGGTGCTTACGTTGCCCCTGTGGGGGAGTGGTCTGACCCCTCATCGGCTAGTGATTGGCTAGTACAGCGTACTTTTAATCGAACATCGAGCAAGCCTCTCTCCTGCCCGAAGGGTTTTAGTGAGAGTGCCTATCGGTTCGAAACACGATCGATCTGTTAGTAAAGAAAGCACTCTGTACCAAAAGGGGGGAGAGTAGGGAGGGTAGGACAAAAAATGCGAGAAAGGAGCGTTCGGTGCGCCACGCGCGATTGATTGCGATTGTTTTCGTTGCCCTCCTCTTCGCGGCGACCGCACGCGCTGCACCAAGTTCGCGTTCCGACAGCTCCGCATCGCTCTCTTCAAAAGCAAAACTCAATTCTTGCTGTTTTTGCGTTTACCCAAACCCGGGTGAGAAAGACTCGGAGGAGTTTAGCGGGATGTGCCAGGCGTGTCTGCATGTCAAATACCCAGGTTGCGAAGTGCGAGTCGCTGTTGCTCGGAAGGATCTTAAGGGAGCCGCGGAGGCCGGGAATTGCGGGCAGCCTATTCAGATCATGAACCTTGAACACGGACCTGACCCCAGCCAGGTCGCCGATATCGTCGAGGTGTGTGAGAGCGTTTACCCAGGGTGTTCGGTGCGTGTTGACGACCTCTCGTGCTCAACGTACGAGAGTGATGAAGCCGCTCAAGCCGCCATTCAATCTCTGCGAAGCGCTCTTCCGGATGGCGCCGTGGTTAATATCTGTGGCAGTGGATCGGTGAATATGTACGCGGGGTGCTCATTTTTTCGAGTAACAAAACGGTATGTGGTCGCTCCCGGATTCACCAAAGAGACTCTCGGTTTGTGCCCAGCGTTTGGAGATGGGTGTGACCATTCTCAAGATGGAGGGAAGGTCTTTAAGTGTATCGACACGCTCGGACGGGAACGTGGGATGCAGTGCTGTCCGATGCGGGAGCCTCAGCTTGGTTACTGGGGAGATTGGCCCCGCTGTGGCGGAAAGGGATGTACAGAGAAAAAGTGCCCCACATTTCAAACCTGCCGCGATGGAGCGTGGAAGAAGCAGGAGTGTACGAACGACGGAGTGTGTGTGAAATTCGGGTTCGAGTGCGCTGAGTTAAACAAGGTGTGTGGATACGGAAAGACTGGCGAAGAATGTGTCTCAAATTCCTCCTCTTCTGGAGCGAAAAGGTAGGATGCCGTGATGATAGGATTTATCTTCTTGGCTCTATCATGAGAAATATCTACCTCTGCAGGTGCGCTACCGCTGCGGATCGCTATCCGCGGTGATGGGAGGCATACAGCGCGTGGGTCCTCCACAGTTTCCTCTGTATCAAACGTGAGATAAGAGAATTTTGCGGTGACCCCAAAAAAAGCGAAGGGTTCCCAATAAGCTCTCGAAAGCAGGGAGGAGCGGAGAGGCAATTGATCAAGGGGCGCTAGCTCCTCAGCAGCGCAGCTATTGCCCGGGCCGCTGTCTCAGCTCCCCTCTCGGAGGGATGAATACCGTCCCCAATAGTGTACGTCCAGCGCGGTGAGATCCTTTTACCAGGCTTGGTTGTTCGAGATGCTTTGAACTTCTCAAAGTCCTCGATGAAAAATGGGCTCAAGCGATGGGTCTGAATTCCGTGCTGTTGAGCGAGCGTTTCGACCAAGAGGGGGCCTGTGTCGCTTCGGTTCTCAATTGGTCGAGGCTCTTCGATTGCCCCATCGGTGAAGTAGGGCCACAAAAACACCTGAACTTTGAAGTTATTTTCAGTGGCGAGTTTCGAGAGGAGCTCCATGCCATCAGCGATATTTGAGTCTCCGAGTGCGTTTTGGTTAGCCGCAGATCGTTGCTTTGGATCAAAGTCTTTGCGGAAGTCAGCAATATCGTACTGCAGACACAGCCACCGCACGATGTGAGATTTCCGGAACGCGTACTCGAGCCACTTCGGGCGTTGAGCTTTGATCTGACCAAGGATAGAGCCGTTGCTGTTTATGTAGTCATTGTTAACGAAGAGAACAGCCACCTCCTGAGGGCGAAACTGCAAGCCCTTTGTTTTGAGTAGTTCGACCTCGGCTCGGGTGCAGTACCCGCCGATTCCGAAATTCAAGACTTCAGTTGTTTCTGGATCGAGGACCCTCTCAAGTTGCTGCGAGATCGTGTTCTCCATCTTGCAGATCCCGTGACCTGCTACCACAGAGTCTCCCAGCAGGATTATTCGCTTTTTATCCGAGGTGGTGTCTGGGCTGCGCTCCCTGTCTCGTTGCCCGAGGGCGTTTGTGTAGTCGAAGGTGTGGTGGCAGTCCGGTGTATCGGACCGAACATTCGACTTGAGTTCGTATCCCAAGACCGGATTAGAAGAGAGTTGGTACGCGCTCTCCTTGCCACCGAGCAGAAATCGAAACACTGAGGGAGCTGGACGGACCCAGCGAACGAGGTGCTCCGCCAAGAACAGAGTCACAATCAGGGAGGTGAGGGAGGCGAGCCACTTCATGGAAGTTCCGTTAGACGAATCGGTCATTTCAAGGAAACGGGTGAATCTGACCAGAAAATGAGGGCTCTGTACAGAGTTAGGATATCGGGATGCATCTGATGGTGAACAACCTCGATGAAATCACATGTAATGGAGGGGCGGGCTACGACCGCCCGTACCATTCAACAGCCTTGATGAAATCGAATGGGATCCATCGAGGGAGGGAGATCCTTGAGCATTTGGGCAACTTCATGAAATTTGGCGCGATGCTTGTGGGATTTCTAACCATGCCGCGCTCCTATCTTTGATGAGCGGTCTCCATTCGACCGAGTTCGGAGCGAAGTGAGGGGGCGTCAAGCACCCGTGCTTCCCGCAACAACGCCGTAGTGCGAGGTTGTAAGTAACCGAGGGGGAGGCGCCCTATAGTCCACCTTGGGGTGCTTGGTAAGTTGGTCGACTCATTGCGACGACGGGTCAACATCGTAAAAGATCTCAGGCGGCGTGGGCATCTCGGCAGAGGGGATACTTTCCTCTATAGCCGGCCACTCCACACTGGTTTTTGAGAACGGAAAGCTGGTTTAATCGCGACATCCCTAAAGGGCTCCTGGTAGAGCACGCTCGCCGAGGACGCTGCCGGCGGAACAAGCCACATCCATTTACCATAGGGCTCGCGGCCGGCTTTCTGTTCGTTTCGGCAGAATTCGAGAAACTCATGTCCGATCGTATGGTGGTCCGACATCTTGACTCCATCCCTATCATACGAATGAAGCACCGCTTCATTTATGAGGACCATCGCTTTATCCCTCCACAGCGAGCGGTCATCAGAGATATCGAGTCCCATCGCCTCGGCGATCAAGGGAAGAAGGTTGTACCGATTCGAATCCGTAAAGTTCCGCGCCGCGATTTCGCAGTCAAGATACCACCCGTTGAAGGGCGCTAGGCGATGCAGTAGTCCTCCCGCGTCAAAGAGCATGTCGCTTACCGCGGGAACGCAGTGCCAACGAAGCCCTAGCTCAGCGAACCACGCATGGTGTGGGTGCGCTAGTCGCGTTTCGTGGCGACAATCATTTGGAAGCTCAAAGAATCGGGGATCCTCTCCGGGCAACTCTATGACGAGCGGTAGTAGATCAAAATCAGTTCCCGCTGGTTCCCAACCCAGTTTCATGATCTGTTTGGTGAGCTCGTTGTGTGCCGGATCGCCGATCTGCTTGCCAGTTCGGAGACGCATGCCCGCGTAACGCAGGAGTTGCGGATTCCAGATTCGAGCGCTCGGTCGCGCGGGCGAGTCAGGCGCGAAGACGCTGATGGCGGGTCGGAGGTCGCCTCCATTGAAAGCGAACCGCAAATGGTCAAAGAGTGCTTCAGCGATCTCCTGTGCGCCGGTGATATGACGGCAGTCGCGGAGATGCAAGCCGCGCCAGTAGAGGCGACCGACACACCGCTCCGCGTTTCGCCAAGCGATTTGAGCCGCGAATCCCAACTCATGAGCTGTCGGAGTCCATGTGCCAGTTGCTTCTATTTCATCACGAACTTCAGCAGGCCGGTTTGAGCCCTCACTCTCTCCCTTGGTCTCGTAAAAATATTGCGCGAGGAACTGCTGAGCCTCCTCCGCTACTGAAACTTTGCTTCTGACGGGGATAGGTTCTCCGGCCGGCCACGAGGGCTTGAATCCGGGGATCCGCCAGCTGCCAGGCTTGGGAATCGCGCCTTCTCCTCTGTCAGGATGATAGAAGCTCTCGGCCGTCGCGGTGACCCCTTCAAGCTTTTCGCAAGCGGCGAGCACCTGTGTGTTGAATTCTTTAGGACCACATACGATGACTTCGCACGGCGCTTGCGATGATATGGCCTCTCGCCAATGCTCAGGTCGCGGACGCCCTGATTGTGTGGTTTGGATCTCTCGTAACTCCATCGTGCCGTTCGCGGCAACTCTTCGGAGCTCCTCCAAGTACGGAGCCGATTCCGATTCGCGGTAGACATAATGGATGGAGAGGCGACGCGACCCACTCACAGATCGTGCAGCCGCTACCGCTGTCGTCACTCCGATTCCGGCGACGACGTACACCAGCGCGCGGGAGTCAGTTTGCTGAGGGCAGAGATCTCCTTGAGGGTGGGAAACTCTGACAAGGGAACCTTGGGGCGCGCCATGGATCCAATTTGAGAAGAGTCCTCCCTCCTCAATTTTGACCCCTAATTCATATCGCTCCGGTCCAAATGCGGTGAGCGTATAGGGACGCCCCACCCACCTTTTGTCTAGCAGAGCCTCAACGCGGATGTGTTGCCCAGGAATCGCGGTCGGTAGCTCGCCGCCGGCAGCGGGGTGCAATCGAGCGATAACAGCGCCCGAGCACAACGGCTCTGTCTCCATGCGACACAAGATGGATTCCTCTTCCCCAAGCATGAGGGGGAGTCGCGAGCGACAGCCACCGCACACGCCTCCCGCTCCTGTGCGCTGGATCAACTCATCAACGGTGTCCACCTCCTTTGCCGCAAGACGAAGGCACGTCACCGTTGCATTGGTGCAAGCACAGAGAACTTCCGACCCCGCGCTGACCCGCTCCGCGGCCGCTTCAG
>JALRCK010000166.1 GCA_023262305.1 Deltaproteobacteria bacterium | reverse complement strand
CGCTATCCTCGGAGTGAGCCTTGCAGCAGCGCACGCTGCCGCTAACTCCCTTCAGATCCCCCTCTTCCGCTACATCGGTGGAGCCAACGCCCGACAGCTTCCTGTTCCACTCGTCAACGTAATCAACGGTGGCGCTCATGCAGCGAACACCCTTGATTTCCAAGAGTTCATGATCGTGCCGCATGTTTCCACAACCTTCTTTGAAAACATCCGATGCGCCTCAGAGGTCTTCCATGCACTCAAGAAGAACTTAAAGAAGAAGGGGCTCTCAACCGGAATCGGTGATGAGGGCGGATTCGCTCCAGACCTTGCAAGCCCGACTGCAGCTCTCGATGCTCTTATCGAATCGATCACTGATGCAGGATACGAGCCTGGCAACCATGTATCGATCGCCCTCGATGTCGCTGCGAGCGAGCTCTACAATGAAGAGAAGGGTAAGTACGTTTTCAAGAAGAGCACGAAAGAGGAGTACTCAGCGGCAGACATGGTTGATATGTATGCTGGCTGGGCAAAGAAGTACCCACTGGTCAGCATTGAGGACGGTCTTGATGAGAACGATTGGGACGGCTGGCGCCTCGCCACCGAGAAGATCGGCGCTGATGTGCAGCTCGTTGGAGACGACCTCTTTGTCACAAACGTGAAGCGTCTCGCTGATGGAATTGAGCGTGGCATCGCAAATGCCATCCTTATCAAGCTCAACCAGATCGGAACTGTGACGGAGACCCTTGAAGCAATCAACCTCGCTCACAAGAACGGCTACCGCTCTATCATGTCTCACCGATCCGGCGAGACTGAAGACACCTCTATCGCAGACCTTGCCGTCGCGATGGCGTGCGGTCAGATCAAAACAGGATCTGTCTGTAGAAGCGAGCGAACAGCCAAGTACAACCGATTGCTTTGGATCGAGACGTTCCTTGCTGGCTCGTCAATCTGCGAGAACCCATTCAAGTGATACGCTGGTTCGTAACGGTCCTCGCGGCGACACTGCATGTCGCCGCGTGGCATACCCCAGGCTCACCTCTGTGCGCCGCACTCGGTTGGAGTGCGATGGTGCTCTTTATCCCAGCGCTTCTTGATCCAACATCAAGACTCAAGCGCTTCTTTGTAGCTGGATGTATCACCTACATCGGCGGTTTCTTCTGGCTCTACTCCACTATTAAGGACTTTGGCGGATTCCCCGTAATCGCCGCTGCGCCCATCTTTCTCCTCTTTGTGTGCGGAAGCGCGGTGCAGTTCCTCATCTGGGCATTTTCGTTTCAACACCTCCCCACGTGGTGTGCCCGCTGGGGACTGCGCACGGCGGTAGCATGGCTGATTGCGCACCATTTCTGGATTAAGATCTTCCCCTGGGATTTCGGGCACACGCAACTCGCATTCCTCCCGTTCGCTCATTTCGCTCAGTTCGCAGGGGTAACCGGCGTAACCTTCCTCATGATGTGGGCAGCAGAAACTATCGTCGCCCGAAAAACCACCTCACTCGGAGCCAAGGTCGTTGCCGTGGTTGCGCTAGGCACCGTCCTCATACACGGCAAGGCAGCAGAGGTCACGTTCACGGAGCAGAGCGCATCACAAGGCAAACCCCTTCAAACCTACCTGGTTCAGGGAAACGTTTCCCTTCACCGTAAGCATGACATCACCTATTTCACCGTAAACCGGGAACAATACCTCACCTTGAGCGCTAAAGCTCTCGGTCATGCCGGCAGAGATGCCCTCGTTATTTGGCCGGAATCCACTATTACCGACTTCATCCCCGCCTCTACCCGAGATGCGACCGCTTCAAAAGTCCTCCCCTTCCTCAATAATGGGTCGGCCTTTTTGGTAGGAGCGCTCACCTACTCCTCTCGCACAGAGTACCACAATAGCTCTGTACTCATCCGACCTGACGGTTCAGTGGCAGAGCCCTACCACAAGATGATCTTGATGCCGTTCGGGGAATATACACCCCTCTCTTCGTTCATTCCCTTCCTCAAAGACATCAACTCAACCGCCGGACAGTTCACCGCTGGGACCTCCCCGGCAGTTCTATCTTTTCCACTCTCCAACGGAACGGACGTAAAGCTGTCGCCCCTTATCTGCTACGAGGATATCGTGCCCTCAATAGCGCGCGATGCAGTCAACAAGGGAGCGGAGCTCCTCATTAATCAGACAAACGATGCTTGGTTTGGGGACACGGTGGCACCCTATCAGCACCATATCATCGCCGCATTTCGTGCGATTGAAACGGACCGCTACCTGCTTCGTTCCACCAACACGGGATTAACCGCCATCGTTGACCCCTTGGGGCGTACGCTCGCCTCGCTCCTACCGTATACCGAGGGAATATTGCCGATGGAGATCTCCCTACGCGATACTCGAACGGTATTTACCAGCGCCCCCATTCCTTTCCTCTGGCTCATGATCGCCGCCTCCGGTGTCATCCTCGTTATTCGACGGGCGCTGCGGTCGTAGGACCCACCATCAGTAGCAGCTCACCATTTCCTCCCTTTCCCAGAGGGATCGACGGGAGTAAAAGATACGCTCATATGACGATGTTCGCCGCTATTGATATAGGCTCTAACGCGATGCGTTTAGCGATAGGCTCCTTCGACAAGAAAGGCTGCCTCACCATACACGCCATCCGAAGGGCTCCTGTTCGCCTAGGGGGAGACGTATTTCGCTCGGGCAGTCTCTCCCCCTCCACTATGGAACAAGGCGTTGCCGCCTTTCTTGAATTTGAGTCCCTCCTCCGGATGCACGATGTAACAATTTGCAGGGCGGTAGCGACGAGCGCTCTCAGAGATGCCTCAAATGCTCAGGCGTTTATCGACAGGGTCAGACGCGCTACCGGAATTTCAATCGAGGTTATCACCGGAGACGAGGAAGCTCGCCTTATCTACGGAGCAGTGTCTAACCTCGTGCCTCTTCGAAATGGTACGAGCCTTTTGCTTGATATAGGTGGAGGCAGCGTTGAGCTCACACTCATTCACCGTGGGGCGCTCATTTTCTCTGATAGCGTCAATCTCGGAACCGTTCGCCTCCTTGAGATGGTTCGTGGAAAGAAAAATGATCAAGAGCTGCTCCTCAAACTTTTACGACAGTATGCGGACCGCATCAAAACCCGAATAGCGCGTACGAAAAAGGTTCGAACCATTACTCGCCTAATCGGGACCGGCGGCAACATCGACACCCTTGGAGATCTGAGGAAATCAGTACTGGGCAAGAAGGGCACTCGATCTCTGCATCGCATCGAACTCCTTCGATTAATGAAAACTCTTCAAGGGATGTCGATAAAGGACCGCATTGAAAAGCTTAAGCTTCGTCCCGATAGAGCAGACGTTATCATCCCAGCGATGGCGCTTGTCGCTGGTGTTATGAGCGAAAGCAAGGTTAACACCATCATGATACCGCGCACAGGCTTGCGCGATGGAGTTCTCTTTGATCTTTTTGAACAATTTTCGTCAGCGGAGGACTCCACGTCCCTTCAGCGCAATCTAGTTCACGTGCGCTCCTACGCTATCGAACTAGGTCGGCGCTACACGTTTGACGAGAAGCATGCTTTACATGCTGTCAAACTAGCGCTGCAAATCTTCGACCAAACCCGAGGGATTCACAACCTCGGGGGAGAGGAGCGCGCTCTTCTTGAAATTGCAGCACTAGTGCACGATATCGGACACTTTGTTAACTCAAGCAACCATCACGACCACTCAGCATACATCATTCGCTCAAGCCATTTTGTGGGTCTCTCCGAGGAGGAGCGTGAACTTGTAGCCCTAATAGCCCGTTACCACAGAGGGGAAGTACCGTCTAACCGTGATGACAATTTTGCTCGGCTCTCCAAGCCTCACAAAAAAACGGTTACAGTCCTCGCCGCGATTATTCGTATCATCGAAGAATTCGATCGCGAGCACCTGCGGAGAGTCTCAAAGATCCTTATCCGAAAGCGGGGAAGAACTCTTCACATGAAGCTACCCGCGCGCACTCGGCTCTTAGTAGAGCGCATGGGCGCAGAGTCGAGAAAAGGTGCCCTCGAGGAATGTCTAGGCGTCTCGATCACTATCGACTAACTCTTACGAGGAGCCCGCGAGAGAACGAGCTCGATCTCTCGAAAGCTTCATGAGCAACTCTTGCGAGCTCATGGCAAGAGTCTTCTCCTCGGGACGTCGTAGGACATATTGACCATCTGGGAGGAGATCCCACCCGGCAACGCCATCATGAAGACATGCTGAGAGCACCTCCCAACATCGTAGCCGTGCTTGCATGTCCTTAATAGGAACTGCCACTTCAACGCGGCGATGAAGGTTGCGGTACATCGGATCCGCCGAACTGATGTAGAGCGGTCCCGCTAGTGGATCCTCTGCTCCAGCTCGAAAATAGTAGATTCGGGAATGTTCCAAAAACCTACCCACGACCGATACCACTCGGGGATTACATGTTCCGTCCTTGATGATAGGTCGCAGGCAACAGATTCCGCGAATCAGCAGGTCGATCGGAACACCAGCTTGCGCTGCCCTGCTGAGCGCTCGGCATGTTGCGGTATCCTCCAGGCTATTGGCTTTTATGATGATATGCGCGGGCAGCCCCCTCTCATGGTTTGATATTTCCGCCTCTATCAGCGCAGTGAGCCTCTCCTTGAGCGTCATAGGCGCAACAAGGAGATGGTCGTAGTCTTTCTTGAGAGACCGACCTGTTAGGAAATGGAAGAGCTCTACCATCTCATCACAGATACCTTTGTCACAGGTGAAAAGCCCAAGATCGGTGTATATACGAGCAGTGGTAGAGTTGTAGTTACCTGTAGAAATGTGTCCATAACATTGAATTGCGTCGTTTTCCTGCCGGGAAATCAAGATGAGTTTGGCATGCGTCTTGAGGCCGACCACTCCATACATGACATGAACCCCCGCATCTTCCAGAAGCTGCGCGTGGCGAATATTCCGGGCCTCATCCAGACTTGCCTTAACCTCGATCAAGCACACGACCTGCTTGTCCTGCTCTGCCGCTTTTATCAAAAGCGGTATGAGAGAGCTGTTATCGCCAGCACGATACAATGTCATCTTGATTGCAAGCACCTTCGGATCATCAACAGCAGCCCGCAGGAATCTCTCAACACTACCGGTAAAAGATTCGTACGGATGATGCACGAGGACATCTCCCGCGCGAATAATAGAGAAGATGTTAGCCTCCTCATCCTGGAACTGCGGCGGAGCTACCGGCACCCATGGCTCGTACCGAAGGTAGGGGATACCCAGCTCACAGATCTCTTTGATCGCAAGCTGCTCCATCGAGCTAATAGATGTGTATACATCATCTTCGCTGAGCCCCACTTCCTCCATGAGAAACCGAACAATCGTCTGGTTTGGACCGGGTCCATGCTCTAAACGAACAGCCTGAGCAAACTTTCGTTCTCGGAGCCCCTCCGCTATCGACTCCACTAGATCCTCCGTCTCATACTCATCGAGATCGAGCTCTGAGTTTCTTGTGATACGGAAAGGCACTACACTCTCGATGATCATACCCGGAAAGAGTGCATCCAGATTGTGGAGGATCACATCAGCGGTTGTGATCGCCCGTACATGCGCACTTCCTTTTGCCTCAATGTGAAACAGCTGCGGAATGACCGATG
>JALRCK010000165.1 GCA_023262305.1 Deltaproteobacteria bacterium | reverse complement strand
GTTCATTTTGGGGGCGCTGGCGGTAGAGGGTCGGGTGCTGAGGGGGATCTCTTGTGTGCTGCCGATTTCCCCACCCTTGAGAAGATTCTCGGGTTATAACCGGTTGCGTTGCTACAAAAGCCGCACGCCTTCTTCGGCGAGGTGCTGTTTGCCCCAGGCGATACGCATCCTAATCGTTCTCTGATCTCCCTCTATCACACATGTGGGAAGGCTGTTCTCAAACGAGAGCCACCCGTGCAGCCTGACCCGAATCGGCGTTATAGGGGCGGGATTCTCAGTGCCGAGAGCATCAGGGATGTCGGCGAGTGTTTGAAGAATCTCAGTTTGTGCATGATGAATGACCCACGATGCGAGAAATCCGCGATTGGATCGTGGAGTAATTACGGTTGTGAGCGAATGGGATGCTATTGGACCGTGGTAGAGGGTGAGCCTATTGATTAGCGAGATGTCATGATGGAGGCGTCCGTCAGCAATCGGCGCGAGCGCGCAGTCCCCAGCGATGACGGTAACGGCAGACTTTCCGTCGTCATAGCGAGCCGCGTAACAGTAGAGGTGGTTGCAACTGGTAGAGATAGCGAGCGGACCGATACCGTCGCCTGTACGGTCGATAATGGTGTCGATCGTGGTGTCGTGCCTGTCGGGCTTGAAGCCGGGAGGTGGACGAGGCGGAAGACCGATGATATCCCTAAACGGATCCACTATGGCGCTGAGCACGGGGCGCTCTATCGTTCTCGCGGTAATCTGTGAGTTTACTTTCAGCGAGTACATTCTGTGCTCATTCACGGAAAAGTAATTCGTTATGACCTATTCAGATATGGTTCCGCGAGTCTTTGAATCTCATTCCAGGCGCTTTCACTGAAGCGCCTGGGGGAGGCATCCCACGTCAGGACAGCGTTAAATCCCTCTCCATCATCGCAACAGCTCAATTCTAGCCGAAGATCTCCATTGCGGCATGTATAATCTGACATGACGATCTTGGAGGTTATCGAAGGGGGGAATGTTGCGCCGTCACAACATTGCTCACGAGTAAATATGATGCATGGGATGGCATTATCGCACATTTTGAGCTCGTCTATATTCAGTTTTGAGGTCCCCCCTAAGTTGTCCCGCAAGTGAGTAAGAATGGTTCGAGGGGCGCTCTCATCCATCCACGGGCTCTGAATCTGAAGGGCGCCGCTGATCTCTAGTATCTTTTTAAGAACATCCAGAGATGGAAGGACCAAGCGCAATTGAAGTGATCGAGGAGTTTGCTGCAACGAGCTTTTTGAATCAGGTTTTGTTTTTTCATCCTGCGTTTCACCGTTAATGCGTTGAGCCTTGATCGTCATTGGGTCGAGGTTGACAGACACATAGTGAAATTTATTAGTTTGTCCGGCGGTTGCTGGCGCTACCTCGGGCAGGTCGCGGTGATTGAAATGTTGATAGAAGCCGCGGATCAGTTCCCACCGCTCTCCAGCGCTACCCCGAGCGAGGCTTTCGTCGCTCCAAAAGATGTGTGCAACGGCTGAATGTTCTTCGAGTGGTGAAGCTATGATCTCGAGGTGAAGTCCATCCAGAGCTGGGCTCTCTGTGCTGAGATTACTCAGGGCCAGGAGTTCGCTTCCTTCGCGGTGGCGGGTCGACAGGGTTACGGAAACTCTATCATCGTATTCGCGCATCTCTGGCGTATTGTGCCCACGACATTCGAGCTCGTGTTTCATGGAGATGTCGAGCTCCGAGTTCAGTCCGAGAGCTCCCTGAGCTTCATGAAAGTCCTCGACATTCGGAAGGTGGTTGCGCAGAAGAGACTTCCACAGGTACTCGACTCCAGAGCCTGTTGGACTGATTCCGCACAGGTGCAGTATGTCGATCAGCTTATCAAGATGTTCTATGTCGAGACGAACAGCGAGAGGGTCCAGTGCACGCACTTCAAGGAGAGGCCGACCGGGACCGTTTTTGAAAGGTTGAGGACCTCGTTCGGGTGATGGACTGGGATCGCCTAAAGACATCGAACTTCCGCGTACTACTAATACTACTTTTTGTCCCTGACCGAAGGCGTCAGAGGTAAAGGCTGTGCCGATACACTAACGAAATGAAGCCCCTGGATCAAAGCGAACATGCGAAAGTTCGGCGGTATGTAGTGGTATATTTGGGGCTCTCTGAGCCGTTTGAGACTGATTCGATCTATTAGCGCTAGCTGCCAGAGCGTGCAGTTAGCCCATAAAGACCTGTGTAACCTTCAGGAGGTGCCCAGTATGCTACGAGCTCCAAAAAGTTGGATATTTATGTTACTCGAGAGACAATTTCGACCATATCCATGGCAATTCCATCAAACGACTGTAGGGAGGTCCCTGATCGGTGGTTTGAAATGGTAAGCATAGAGGCAAGGATGCTTAACAATTAACTTTGCTAAACATAATCTCGGAGCCCCCCGTGAAGAGAATTTTTTACAACCTAAGCGCAGTCGCTATTTCCTTGGCATTCACCTCCGTAGTTCATGCGCAGGAAAAGTGCAGGCAGCAGAGAATCGCGTTTGATAAAGCTTCAACTGACTATACAAGAAGCGAGTCGCTTTTCTCGCGTTTGCAACAGACGACTGATTCAAAGGCCGAACAAGCTGAGTATCGGCGTGCCATCCTTGAAGGAAATGTGGCGCAAGCTCAGGCTAATCTTAAGGCGGCAGAGACCTCCGCTGTTGGGCAGGGTTTGGGGTGCTTATTTGCGCCAAATCCCTCTTGCATCGGACCAACTGCGAATCGAGTTATGCAGCAGATAGCTCGTGCCAAGGCGATGGTTAAGGCTCAGCAGGGGCGTCTTGACGCTTTCAACAAGGCAACGGCAACTCAGATGACCCGTTTGAGTCAGAGCGTGAGCCGACAAGAGGACATCGTAAAGGCTAAGAAGGCAGTCCTCGAACAGAAGGAAGCTGCATACAGCGCGTGTATGGCTAAGTAGCCATTACCACTCGCTTGCATCAATCCAGTATTGAATAAGCTCGACATGCCCACCCTGGTCGCAGTTTCTGGCGCGGGGTGGGTTTTGTCGTGAAGCCTTTGAGTTGGTGCGGTAGATATGGCAGAATCCCGTTGCCGTGTTTTTTAAGAGCAAGATTTTCCATGCCAAATCCAGAATCAAAGGGCCCCACACATCGTTTCCCCGTGGTTTCACAGGATTGCAACATTGATCTCTCTGAGATGGAGATCGGTGTTGGCGGCGGTGACGCTTATATCGCCGAGTTGGCTCGCAAGCTCGCCGAGGAGGCTCGCCATAACGAGGAGTCCGTGCCGCAAGGGCTCGGGCACTCCCCGCGAAGAGTGGAGGTCCCAAAGGGTCCTCCGTATCAGTACAATCCCGAGTAGGAAATCCCTCTCGTTTGAAGAGTAGGGTCCACTAGTTATAAGGAATCCGAGGTCTGGCCGCTCTCCCTTGTCGGTAAAGGTGTGCGCAACGTTGCTGGGATCTGTTATGGTGCCGAGGGCTGCCTGTCGTTAGAAGACCCCATGAACATTACACGAGTGCGCGCGTCTTTCATGCTCTGTTTCCTTGCATTGGAATGGTTGGGATCGGCGTCATCTCATGCGCAGACGGTGGTGAGAGGACCTTACCTCCAGCAGGGCACCCCCAGCTCGATGATCGTTCGGTGGCATACTGATAGCAACGTGTCCTCATACCTTGAGTACGGGACCTCTCTTGAGAAGATGTCGCGTGTGGGTGAGGGGAGGACTCAGTCGCGAGAGCATGAGGTTCACATCTCTTCGCTTAAACCGCAGACGCGGTACTACTATCGAATTATGGCCAAAGGAGGACGGGTTCTCGTCGGAGGTGACGGTGCTCACCACTTTGTGACATCTCCAACGGGTGGTGATGAACCCTTTCGAGTGTGGGTGATCGGTGATTCCGGTACCTCGGGTCTACTTCCTTCCGGGCAAGATTTTCGACAAGTATCGGTCCGAGATGAATTCCTCAAGCGTTATCCGGTTGGCTCTTTTCAGCTCTTTATGATGCTGGGTGACAATGCCTACGACATAGGCACTGATGCACAGTATCAACAGGGGGTTTTTATTCCTTACCAGGAGGTTTTGCGCTCAACGGTATTGTGGCCCACTCAAGGTAATCACGATTATGCCACCAACGCCTACTACCCTGTGTTCTCGCTTCCTGAACGTGGAGAGGGTGGTGGTGTGCCTTCGGGAACTGAATACTACTACTCATTTAATTATGGGAACGTGCACTTTATCTCCCTTAACTCAGAAGTGAATCGGCCGGTATTTCGTGATGGGATGTTGTCGTGGCTTCGCCAAGATCTGGCGGAGAATCGCTCTGAATGGACCGTTGCCTTTTGGCATCACCCCCCGTATTCGAAGGGGAGCCACAACTCTGACAGTCCGTCGGCCTCTCAAGGGCGATTGACGTGGATGCGCGAGAACGTCGTGCCGATCCTTGAGGCAGGGGGGATCGATCTGGTGCTCACTGGACATAGCCACTCCTATGAGCGCACCCCATTGATCAATCGACACTATGGGGTTTCTTCAACATTTTCCGACAAAAACATCGTCGCATCGGCTCAGAATCAGGATGGCAAGGATGTGTATGTTAAGGAGCGCGCAGGAAGGGTGCCTCACAGTGGGACTGTCTACGTTGGGGCGGGAAATGGTGGGCAGCTTCATCCTGGTCCTTTGAATCATCCGGCTATGGTTCGCTCCCTCAATAAGCTGGGGTCGATGTCGCTCTCTTTTGACGCTAACGTTCTTGAGGGGATGATGATTGGTGCGGATGGAGCGATAGAGGATACGTTTTCGATTCGCAAGGATCCTCGTCGACCTGTTGATGTGAAGGGTGTCGTTGCCACCCTCGAGCGCTCTGGATGTGTTGTTACCGTCGCGTGGACAAAAGGGAACCAGGATTCGTCGTACGAGGTGTATCGTTCAACCACCGTGGATGGACGGGGTGAGATGATCGGAGAGGTCTCCGCAGTTCACAACTCTTTCAAAGATTCGCTCAAAGGAGTTTCCGCTGGTGTTGTTACCTATTCGGTCCGGGCCGAAAACTCAGCTGGTTTGGGTCCATGGGGTTCAGGAATTCAGATCGTCGTACCCAGCACTGAAAAGTGTAAATAAGGGGATCCCCCTCAGGACGAGAGTTCTTTCCTATCCGAGCAGTTTGAGCACGAGGGCTGGAACTTGGTTCGCTTGAGCGAGGAGAGCCGCCTGGCTTTGTTGGAGCACTTGTAGTCGGGTAAATTCCGCCACATCTCGGGCTGTGTCTGCGTCTCGAATATTACTTTCGGCGGCAGAGTAGTTTTCACGGGCTATCGTAATGAAATCGACCGCCATAGAGAGTCTGCTTGTAACTGCACCGAGGGTTCCGCGTTTAATAGCGAGGGAGTCTTGCGCATTCAAAAGGGCGCTGTAGGCGTTTCGCGAGGATGTTACCGCCGCATCAGAGGTGGCTCCAGAGATAGAGTAACTCAGGGCACCACTTGCAGTTCCCAAGCCAAGCGCTAAAACCGTTGCGACCACTGACTGGATCTGAATGCTGGATTCAGCACCGCCAGTGATGCCGACTTGCAAGGTAATATTTGAGCCGGAGGAGATCGTATTAACGCCGTTGAAGGTGTTTGCGGCGGAGATACGGTCAATTTCAGAC
>JALRCK010000164.1 GCA_023262305.1 Deltaproteobacteria bacterium | reverse complement strand
ATCAGTGGGCTACTAGCTAGTCATCCAGAGGTAACTGGGTATACCCGCTGATGTTTCATCTGAATCGGGCTCGTTGCACATGAGTAGGGGGTTGCCCATCTTTAGAGCCTCATCCTAACGCTGGCCCCGTTTTATCACCCCAGAACTCTCCTGCCCAATCCCTTCTCTGGATCAGACTGCGCAGGGTTTTCCGCGCTCCCCTCGCGTAGAGTAAACGGGTCCAGTGAGAGACTGCGTCTATAAACGTCGATGCTGTTGCGAGCTCTCCAAAGACTACTGGAAGTCCTTGCAGGAACGGTGTCGCGTCATTTCCAGGATTGTTTTTGACGGTGAGGGCCAGCTCACGCAAGCGCGCAGAGAGGGGGTCCTCAAGAGGAATAACCTCTCCGTTTTCACCGACGCCTGAGCAAAAGCGGATCCATGCGGCGACGCAGAGCGCTCCAAAGTCAATTGATGCTCCGCTTCGTAGCCCGGCTCGTACAGATGGAAGGAGGAAGACTGGTATCTTCGATGAGCCATCGAGGCAGATGCGTAAGGTTTGATCTCCCAGGTTCGGGTTCGCGAATCGCTCGATCAGGGTGTCACAGTACTCGGGAAACGAGATTCCCGAGACCGGTGTGAGGAATGGAATGACCTCACGCGACCAGAATTGAGTGAGGAGCTGTCGGAAATCCGTGTCTCGCGCAACCTCATCGATCAACGAGTACCCAGCAAGGTGTCCAAGATAGCCTAACTGGGAATGCCCGGCGTTGAGGAGTCTTAGCTTCATGTCCTCGTAAGGCGTTACATCTCTTGTGAGGATAACGCCTGGTACGTTTTCAAAAGCGGGGCGACCGAGCGGAAAGTTGTCCTCGATGACCCACTGGAAAAAACTCTCACACACAACGGGGGCGGAATCCTTGAGTGAGTACCGATCCGCAATGTGACGGCGGTCCGTGTCGGTGACCCGAGGGGTAATGCGGTCCACCATACAGTTTGGGAACGCAACTTTTTCCTGAACGTAGGTGGCGAGCGCGGGATCCTTCAATTCACAGAAAGCGATCAGAGCGTTCCGCAACACCCGCCCATTCTCCCTCAGATTATCGCATGAGAGTAGGGTAGGGCACGCAATGTTGAGCGCACGTCTTTGCTTGAGCGCCTCAGCGAGGAGTCCGAGCGCGGTGCGGGGGTGAGAGCCTCCTGCAAGATCGCTTTGAATATCTGGGTGATCGGCAAGCAATTGTGAAGCTGCTGAGTCGTAGTAGTACCCGCCTTCGGTGATCGTCAGCGTGATGAGCTTGATGTTTGGTGACACGAGGAGTGAGAGCGTAGGGGCCAGCTCTCGGGTGGTCGAGAGTGCCTGTACGACGCTGCCGATAATTCGCAAATGCTCACCTCCTGCGTCCTTCTCAAGGAGGGAATACAGCCCGCTCTGTTCGTTAAGTGCTTCGCAGATCGGCGCTCCGCTTGGCATTATATCGATGTCGCACAAACCCCATCCTCTGTGCTCCTCGAAGTTTCGCTTGAGGAGAGTATCGAGCGCGTACGCTTGATGAGCGCGGTGAAACGCTCCGCAGCCAATATGAGCCCAACCGACAGAAATTCGGGAGCGATCGTAGGAGGGGACCGATAGCTCCCCGTAATCGCGAAGAGCCGGCAGTTTTACCTCTCGAAGATGTATGTTCAATCTGTGTCCTTCTGTGCGTGCACTATCCATATCGGCGATACCTCGAAAGCAAATACACCTGTAACGACTCAGCACACTGCTTGAGCGCGTCATTCACAGCATCCATTGTGTTGGAGGAACTCTCAATTATGTCTCGTTTTCTGCCTAAGACCGGCCTATAATTGGTCATATGTAACAATATAAGCGGTGCAATCGGAGCAGAATATGAGGATAACCCCAACACAAGCAAAGGTGCTGTCGAGCGTCTGCTTGCAAGCAGACCGTACCATCCCGGATATCGCTAAGGAGTGTAAACTACGACCGCACGTGGCGCGCT
Organism: Deltaproteobacteria bacterium; assembly: GCA_023262305.1. GTDB lineage: Bacteria > Bdellovibrionota_C > UBA2361 > UBA2361 > OMII01 > OMII01. Next base: position 3,652 of record JALRCK010000164.1, on the reverse strand, counting down.
ACGCCTTGCATGACCTCGCTCGTCATGCGCATGTGAGAGCCTTTCCGATAGTCAACATCCATGCACTCGGATACACCGATTACTGTGTATTCCTGACTCTGACCTCGGAGAATCAAGCCTCACGTCAAAAGGTTCTGAAGTTCTTCGCAGAGTCTCCTCGCACTGCATGGGTCGCTGAACTTTCTGGAGAGTTCCATTACACCGTATCTATCTTCGCTCGCGACGTCTTTGAGGTTGAATCGTACTTTCGTGCGCTCGCCAAGATCGCTCCAGGAGTTGTGGTCGAGAAGTCGCTGGCAATACGGATCTCTTGGACGACCTTTCGGTGTAAATACCTCTCGAATCACCCATCAACGCTCGACTACATAACCCGATCTCGTTCGGAGACGATCGAGCGACTCGATACTATCGATCATGTGGTGCTGCGAGCTATCTCTGAGCATCCGCTCGCGCCGATGTCTCATCAAGCTCGCGCCGCAGGAATGGCGGGCACCACCTTTCACCACCGCGTAAAGGCGCTGCAAAACAGGGGTATTCTTCTCGGAACCGTATACTTTATGGACATGGCTCGCATGGGGATTCATACCTTTCGACTGTTAATTCAGGCCAAGACAAGCACTGAGAAGTTGACCCGACTGCTGTGGGACTTCGCGCACAAACATCCGAACATCGTTGGCTTTGTGCATTGCTTCGGGGCGTGGGATTACGAACTCAACGTCGAGACGCTTGATCCCGCTGCGCTGGCGAACATTCACGATAGTATCGAGGATCTCGCTGGATCCCAGATTCGGTCGATACGAGCCGTTTCGGTTTTAGGTACACCGAAGACAAAGGCATACCCGTTCGCGCACGATGGAGTTGCGGGCTTCTAGAGCCATGTTTAACCCTCAAAATCCCCGTCTCGGAGATTGATGTGGAGGGGCAGGCCTAACCGTTCTACGCCTGCGCCTCAGTCCACGATTTTCCGCATCCCGCGTCAACTTTAAGCGGAATGGAGAGGTGCATCACACTCTCCATGGCCTCTTGAATTGACTTCATAAGCTTTTGATTCTCAGCATCACCGAGGTCTTTGGCCTCAATCAAAAGTTCGTCGTGGATCTGTAGAATAAGCCTAGCGTCGAGACCGGACGCTCGCAGCATCTCATCCACCTTAACCATTGCGAGCTTAATGATGTCAGCCGCCGAGCCTTGAAGGGGCGCGTTGATTGCGGCGCGCATGGCGAAGCCTGAGTCTCGTCCACTCGTGTCGATAGAGCTAATGACGCGTTTGCGTCCGAAGATCGTTTGCACTTCGCCGTTAGACATCGCGGCCTCCTCAATCTTGGCGAAGTATTCCTTCACGCGTGGGTAACGAGCGAAGTAGTTGTTGATGTACTGAGTCGCCTGACTCACAGGGATGCCAAGCTCACGACTCAAGCGGAACGCGCCCATGCCGTAGACGATGCCGAAGTTGATCGTTTTACCGATCCGTCTGATCTCGTCAGAGACCTCATCAAAAGCGCCAAGTCCCATGATCTCACGCGCTGTGTTGGCGTGAATGTCTGTGCCCTCGTTGAAGGCAGCGATCATATTCTTATCACCGCTTAGGTGAGCGAGGAGTCGTAGCTCGATCTGCGAATAGTCCGCAGCGATGAATATCTTTCCAGCTTCCGGAATAAACGCCGAACGGATGCGCCGCCCCGCAGCGCTCTGCACGGGGATGTTCTGCAGATTTGGGTCAGAGCTAGAGAGGCGGCCGGTGCTGGTTATCGTTTGATTGAGGCGTGTGTGAACGCGACCGGTTTTTGGATTGATGACCTGAGCCAGTGCGTCAGTATACGTTGACTTGAGCTTGTGGAGCGATCGGTACTCAAGGATAAGGGCCGGAAGGGGATGGACCTCAGCGAGTTTCTCAAGTACTGATGAGTCAGTCGAGAAACCGGTCTTGGTTTTTTTGACTCCTTTCGTTGAGATTCCGAGCTTTTCAAAGAACACCTCGGCGAGCTGCTTGGGGGAGTTAATATTAAACTCGCCACCTGCCTGTCCGTATATCTGCTTCTCAAGTTCGGCGAGCTGTCCAGCGAACTCAGCCGACATCGATTCAAGCACCTTGGCGTCAACTTTGACGCCCTCCCTCTCCATGCGAGCAAGTACAGGAACGAGGGGAATTTCAAGTTCGTCGAACACCTTCGTGAGCCCCTCTTCTTCGATGCGCGGGCCGAGGATCCCTTTAAGCATCCACGCGTAGTGGGCGTCTTGGCAGGCGTATTGAGTCGCTGCTTCGATTGCGACCTCAGAGAAATTCTCGGCGCCCTCGGTCACCTCGTCGTACTCAATGACTGGGAGGTTTAAGAAATCGTGCGCAAGAGCTGTGAGGTTAAAGCTTCGGCTGTCAGGATTGAGGAGGTAGGCTGCGACCATGGTGTCGAACGAAACCCCTTCGACGGCGATGCCGTTAAGTTCAAGGATGCTGATGTCGTACTTGATGTTCTGTCCGCTCTTCTTGATCTGCGGGTTCGCGAAGTGGCGCTGGGTGTTCTCCACAAAGGCTTTCCAGGTGACCTGGTCCGAAGCGTTCTTGTGGCCCACGGGGATGTAGTAGGCCGTCGTATCATCCCAACAAAATGAGACACCAACGATCTCGGCGTTGTGGATCTCGAGAGCAGTTGTTTCCAGGTCAAATGCAAAATCTTTTTGTTGAAGGAACTCCTCGCACCACGCTGGGAAGTCTGCAGCGAGGATAGTCTTATAGGTGAATTTCTCTGAAACCTTTGGTCTCGCGGCCGCCCCGAGGACGCTCTTAAATTCCTTGAAGAGTGTGGTAAACTCAAACTTCTCGAAGAGCTCGGCGAGGTGGTTGGCGTCGATCTCTCGCTTTGAGAGGAGCTCCTCAAGGTTATCCCCGTCTCCTGAGATCTCTCTAAGGGGAACCTTGCTGTCAACTTCGACGAGTTTGCGAGAGAGGCGCAGCTGGTCGAGGCTCGATTCGATCGTCTCAGCGATCTTCTTCCTGTTACGGATCTCGGCGTCATTCTTGATATCTTCGATGTGAGAGATGACTCCCTCGACATTGTGGTACTTGACGATCAATTGAGCGGCGGTTTTGGGGCCGACGCCATCGACGCCGGGGATGTTGTCGGAGGTGTCTCCTGTGAGAGCAAGAACTTCCGTAACCTGCGTTGGACCAACGCCGAACTTCTCAACTACCTCGGGCGCCTTGTAGCGCTTGTCCTTCATGGTGTCCCAGATCGTGACGTGGTCACTCACAAGCTGCATCAAGTCTTTGTCGCCTGAGACAACCACGACGTCTTTCTTTTGCGAGACGAGTTTTGCGGTCAGGGTGGCGATGATGTCGTCAGCCTCATAGCCGGGCGCTTCAAGTACGGGGAGTCCGATGGCGCGCGCGAGTTCGCGGAAGTAGGGCATCTGTTGGACGAGTTCTGGTGGACACTCCTCTCGGTTGGCTTTGTAATCAGCATAGAGTTCATTTCGGAAGGTCTTTCTTCCTGCGTCGAAGATGATGGCGACCTTGGATGAGTTCGCGGTGGCGATCGTTTTCAGAATCATCTTCAAAAAGCCGAAGAGGGCGTTTGTCGGAAACCCATCCTTGGTGCTCAACCGTTGAATCGCGAAGAAGGCGCGAAAGATGTAGCCGGAGCCATCGATGAGGTAG
>JALRCK010000163.1 GCA_023262305.1 Deltaproteobacteria bacterium | reverse complement strand
GCTCGGGTCGCTGAGTGTGAGGATGCAATCAATCGCTTCGGACTGACCAACCTCTCCTTCAAGGCTGGGGATGTGACTCTGGGTGGATTCTCCGATGCAGATGTCATTTTTCTTTTTAATCCCTTTCCGCCCGATACGCAGGAGGAGGTAGCTAGCCTGATTCACCAGCTCGCTACAGCGAAACCTCTCGCTATCATCGACTATGGTGGATGTGTCACGCAGGGCCTGACCAGCCTTGTTCCGCTCAGCGGAATCGATATCGCACCTTATCATTTAGTGGCTTCAAAGAACTTTCTACATGAGTCATGTGATTTGGTAGGTCTACCGAATCCGGCAGCGAACTCCACAGCCCACGCAAAAAAGTCTCGTCGCGGGACCAAGTAGAAGTGTGCTAGAAGTCCCGTGCGGCACCGTATGCGCATTCCAGTTGAGCAGCAACTGAATGCAATGTTCCCACGACATCACATTTTCTCTCAACAGCTACCGGAATAGAGCCACCTCTTTCATATTTTACAAGCATGCAGGAGAACGCCGACATCCAGACGCTACGCATCTCCTGGCCGGTCATTCAGCTCTCGTAAATCTCGATGGGGATGCTCCACAGATCACGCCTCGATATTTTCCCGGGAGAGATTTGTACATTGCAGCCTCGGCCGTCAGACTATCAGAGGGGCAAATACATATGTGCGCGCGTAGGTAGCGCAGCTCTCACAAGAACTTGACCAGACCAAACTGTATGCTCTTGTAACCGAGGAAAATATATTGGAGCCACCGAACTACAAGCTTCTACCTACGGCGACCAGAACCTTTCAGTCATGCAGGCAGAGTTCTTTATGCAGACTTCCGAAATCTTCGTCGCACGCGCCCCTGCCCCAACCGAGTACTACTTAGCTGGCTGATAGGGTAACGCTGACTTGTGCGCGCACAATCTCAACTTGCCGTCGGCACCACGACGAAACACAAAGGTCTTGTCTACCATAACCTCATCCCCCTTGGCATTTGTAAGGTAGACGTTCCCCATGGTGACCGCGATGTCACCGTGGATCTGGATCCCATTCTCTGCAGCGTTGTTGTCGTATTTGACTTTCACCCAATCTTTGAGAGCGAACCCGGTATCCTCTGGGAAATTCGTATTACCGCCGATGAAATAGGACAACGCGCCTTCCCTGGTGGGTCGGAAGGTATTCTTACCGGTGGCGAGAGTTGGCTTAAAGAAGACTCGCCCCTCTTTGTAATCGTAGAGGTCATCAATTACCTGACCAGCAACGGCTTTGTAATCACCACCCTCTTTATGCACCCTACTAATCCTAACGAGCCCGTCACACCACGCCTGCTGCGCAGCATTTACCTCTGCTTCGGCGATCGGTGCACGCGCCTGAGGGTCCGCCGCCAATGCAGCGTGGGAGACCTGAAATACGAGATAGGTCACTACTGATAGTGCCACACCACAGACGGCTGAAAGAGAGGGTAGTCGCATGCAAGTTCTCCTGACTGGATTAAAGGTCTTGGAGCCGGAAGCTTAGCGTTAGACACGGTCCTAAATCTAGTAAAAAGCACCGATGCTCCTTAAGCTATTTTCTCAGACACCGCGCGCACGTAGATCAGTTGTCAACACAGGACAAGGGATTTGGCTTAGACGAGTCCTGCGAGTCACCTTGACAACAGCGCGAAATACAGAACTTGAAAGCAACGCCGTCCCAGCAGCCACCGGTTACAACGTTTTTCAACGGATAAATCACATACTAGGAGCGGTCTGATTGATGTGATACCCTCCAATCGTCTTAATCCTCTTAATGGGAGAATTTATGAATAAAAAGTCATTTTTGATTGGACTGCTGGTCGTTATCGCCCTTAATGGATGCACGATCGCCCGCATCTATTCATCGTCCGGAAATGACGTGTCTCTGACCGACTCCGATCGCCCTGCTGGGGAGCCGTTCAAAATTGAACATCGCATCACGTTCGACTACACAGGCGCAGTAGACATTCAAGAAGTGCTCAGAGAACGTTATGGTTCGGGACAAAAGTTCGAGAACGTTACCGTCAAGTTGAAAGTAAAACCTGAGGATTTCCTGATCAACCTCGTCACTTTTGGATTCGCGCAAAGCAAGACCTTCGAAATTTCCGGTGATAAAGTTCGCTAGAGATACAACCCGTACGGCACGGATGGGCCGGAGCCGGCCCATCCAATTCTCAATAGCTATCAGGGCACGGCTAACAGATTATTCTAGCTACCTATTGGGGTGGTCGGGCACCTGCTTAGACCCGCAGATTCCCGCAGGTTTCAGTCCTCATCACATATAGCAACAGGTCCTCTTGCCACCAAGGAACCTTATAGGATTCCCTCTGCTATATGGCATTTTCGCTGAGCCCAGATCGCGCCTGAGCCTGAGCGATAGTACTCGCACTCATTATTTGACTCTTTTCGAAAGAACCCAAGCACTGAATTCCATGCGCGCCATGATTTCAAATCATCACCGGATTGAAACGAACCGCCTCCGTCCCCTGCACCTACCACCATTTACACAAAGGCTTCCGAGCATAGGTGGCAAAGGTAAAAGCCCCTCACCCTCCTTGTCTGCTCGTGCAGTCAAAGAGGCCTAGTTACATTTACTTTTAATCTTCTTAATTGAAAGTGACCTATTCGAGTCAGGTCAAAACCTCGATCTGTCACACGTTTGAACGAAAATCTGGGGATTCTCCGGACATTCAACAAACGGGTCGCGTACCCGCCTCACTGTGAGACCTTAGTGACTACTAGGAGACATCACTATGTCCGAAACTCATACAGAGAACGCTTCTCGCGGCGCCGCTGGAGCTCCCCGCTTCAATCCCGAGGCTGAGGCGCAGCGTATCGAAAGGCTCGGATTGAGCGAGCTCATGGGTCGGGTAAGGTACGTCCCATCGGAACAAGAGTGCCGACGGATCCTTAACGTCTCACCGGACGCAACACTCGAGGACGCGCGCGTCCGATTCAGGGCTCTCTCCAAAGCGTTTCACCCGGATTCAACCTCAATGTCCGATAAAACGCGGGCTGGTATGCTATTCGCGATAGTGCAACGGGCGTGGGAGGAACTTGAGAAAAAGCAGCAGGCCCCACCACCGTCAGAAGACCACGAGCGCCCAACTCCAAGACCACAACCACGCCCCTCCCCGCACACTTCGCCCAATAGTAGCTACGACGGCAGGCACTACAGTGACGTCAATCGCGTATTGGCAAAGCTTCGAACCGCTTCTCCCGAGGTGCTCTTTCTCACTTGCGACTACCTGCGCAGAAATATTCTGAAGACAGCTCCGACGATTCTCACCCAACCTGAAGCATTTGTAGGTCACAACGGAGCACTCAATCGAAGCACCGCCGCTGTAGCGATGTTCGACCTTCTTAAAGATATTACCGTGGAGGTCTACTATCCACTCGCAGGTGCGATTGTGTCGGAGCTTGAGAAGGCACTCGCTCCGTCCCTCGGCGTCAGGGATTGGACCGGAAGGGAAAACAAAGTGCAGGCATGGGCGAGCATGTTAGGTCTCACCCTGGCGCGGGTCGCGGTCATTCGCACTACGGTCGTCATGATCGCCCAGTGTGAAACCGAAAAAGGCACCATTCACATACCATCCATACACGCTGGCATGCTCTATCCCGAGCTTGAGCCGTGGATGTTCAGTGAGCAGGTGGAGGTGCTTCAACGTCTCGATCCCCACCTCTTTAATGGCTCCTCCCGTTTGACCGGTTCGCAGGTTCCTATCACTGTGCTTGGGTCCTTGATATCAGACTCACAACTTAAGACTGTGGGTATCAGGGTGTGTACGAATGGTGTGAGTGGACGAAAAGACCGTGAAGGTCGGGAGATACGCGACATGTTTGACGGCTTGGAATTCCAAACGATCTACGGGCGGAAGACCTCAAGAATCGTATTCGACCCTACCGTAGTTCGCTCAGCTACGCTGCACCTTCAAGGTAGTCGACCCGACCTTACCATAGAGTATCATCCAGCTCCCGGTGAGCTCATACCTCCCGTTGCTCGGTATAACCTCTCGGAGTTATCTCGTGGGGAGAGCTCCGCGACGTCGATATTCGGTGAGATGATTATTGCATCGAACTCTCGCGACATCGGGATCCGTGCAGCCTCGCTCACGGTACAGCATGATTATACGAGAGCACCCTGACATCCACATCAATCGTAGCGCGCGTATCACAGAACCCTACAGCTGATCACCAGGCTGGTCCGTCTCATCCCGCGAAAGAGGGGTGCCATAGAGCCATAACCGCTCATTACTCCTCGATCGGGAGCTCCCACCTTTTCGTGCTCTACAGACCCGCTTCTCCCTCTCGCGGGGAGCACGCCCTCCACTCCGCCTTGCACCCTACTGGAAGAACACCCCTGTATGGAATGCTTGTCTGACCCTGCGTCTGACTTCCTTGCAGAGCACCGCCTCCCTCATCAAGAGCTATTGTCCGCCGACGTTTATTTCAACTTCCGGAGAGTAGCTTGTGTCTATGCATCATACACCAACCACTGAAACCAAGCTTGAGACACTATCATATCCCAACGCTGCTATGAGATTGATTGAGGCTGTCGTGGGCTCAACCAGACGGGACGCCCTAACGATCATCCGAGGCGCTTCGCTCGACGATTGGCGCATAAGAACGGAACCAACTCAGTCCTTCACCATAACGGCTCGCGACGGGGAGGTCACATTCCAGTTCGCTCAAGAGCTTGAAGCCGTACACATCTCTCTCAAGGGAGAGGCGACACATATAGCCGGCTCGTGCGAGATGGCTCAGAGGCTTTTACGATACGCCATTCGCGCCCTCGATAGCACTGAGGGTCGTATGAAGAGGGAGTGCTTTAAAGCTATCAAGACAATACTGCAGGGCACAACTCCCTCCTCTATACTCTGTAGTAAGCATGAATCCCGCTACTGGGACTCACGACAGGAGAATGGTGGATATAACAGAGGACCAATTGAGAGTGGGGAGATCCAAACCTCTTACGGGGTAGTGTCTCTACGCTCTGAAATGCGGGAGTACTACCTCGGGCATGATTTTGTTCCGCCGGTGTTCAGTCCTCCGCCACGCCTTTACCCCTACGAGGGTCTAGGTGGATCAATACTCGGTCACAGCTCATCAGGAGGCTATGGCGACGGTCCCTACTCTATGTATGCACGGCAGATCTTATCACCTCCATTCGCCTACGGAGAGGTCGATGAAGCAACAGCCTCGTTCACCCATCCGCACATAAACAAATTAAGGCAGATGACGAAAACACCCGAATCGAACTCGGAGTTCACAAACCTCAAGAGAACCGAGGTCAGAGCTCTGCTGGCGTGGGCAAAAAGGAACGCTCCTCAAGACGGACAAGCCTAGACCCCTGGGTGAGTCACGCATCACCTATTCACTGATACATTACACTTTCCTAGACGCCCCAAGTTCGGCGTATGGTCGGCTCAAAGGCTCCCCAAGGTTTAAGATGAGCTGTGCATGATAAAATGCATCCGATCCAATCGGAAAGCGTCTCATGGCAGAGGGAGTAGCTCGATGAGTCGTTATCGATTCAGCTGGTTTTGCGCCCCATGAGGAACACGTACGAGTGCTTTAAGCGCCATCCATGGACAGAAACTCAAACTGATTGAACGGCATGGGGCGGCTTA
>JALRCK010000162.1:1309-5678 GCA_023262305.1 Deltaproteobacteria bacterium | reverse complement strand
CAGAACCGCTTTCGCAAACCGGAAGCAAGGAGATGCATTCGTGAGCCTTCACCTCAACGCCTCCCCGAGCCATTCAGTGCGCGGTATCGAGAGTTACTACCTCGACACTACCGATGATGAGGCGAGTCGACTTCTTGCGGAACGTGAGAATGGAGTGCCGCATGGTGGTGAGGTCGATGACCTAAGCTTCATCTTGAGCGACCTGATCCAGTCCGGGAAATTAGAGGAATCCGTTGAGCTCTCACACCACCTCCAGGCCTCAGTGCACAAGGCTAGTCTACCGGTCTACCGGGAGGCTAAGAGTCATGGGGTCAAAAAAGGTCCGTTTTATGTGCTAGTTGGGGCTCATATGCCGTGCACGCTGATTGAGCTGTTCTTTATAGATCACCCGCAGGATGGGGCGAAATTGGCAACGGAGCCGTTCAGGTCTATAGTATCCAACGGGTTAGCTGAGGGATTGACTCGATTCGCGCTCGGCGCCCAGACGGACCTCTCTGCTCCTGTGGAACGAGCCCAACTTCGGTCCACCTCCAAGGAACCGAAGAAGGCGTCGCGTAGGCGCGTAAAGAATTCGAAGCTATAACCATATGCTCAACATTGAGACCCTTCCAGTCACTGAGTTCGCTCAGAACTCCCGTATCCTTTGGTGCTCTGAGACCAAGGAGGGGGTGATAGTCGACCCCGGTGGGGAGGCGGAGAAGATTCTTGCCGCTGCTAAGCGCCTCGGCGTGACGATTACCCATGTGTGGCTGACCCACTCGCACCTCGACCATTGCGGCGGAGTTGAGCCGGTCCTGGCGGAACTTAAGGTCCCACTCGTTGCTCACCCTGAAGAGAAGATGATGCGGAGTAATGTTAAATCGATCGCCCAAATGTATGGGATGTCTCTGCGGGATTGGCACAACTGTCCTGAGCCCGAGATTGAGGTTCGAGGTGGTGAGGAACTTCAGGTTGGAAGATCTCCATGCAAGGTGCTCTTCACCCCTGGCCACTCGCCCGGTCACGTCAGCTTCTACTTCCCGAAAGATAATGTGGTAGCGAGCGGCGACGTGCTCTTCGCCGGATCAATCGGGAGAACGGACCTTCCCGGGGGCGATATGAAAACTCTGCTCTCCTCGATCCGTCAGCAGATCTTCACTCTCCCCTCAAAGACGCGAGTGCTCACTGGGCACGGCCCCGACACCACGGTAGAGGAGGAGGTGGCCACTAACCCCTTCCTCAGCGGAGCTCGGCATGACTAAGAGGCGCCGCACCCGTATTCTGCTCGGGGTTACCGGGTCGATCGCCGCATATAAGGCGGCAGAGATCGCGCGTTACTTCATGAAGCGCGGATGCGTAGTGCGGACGGTCATCTCTGAATCAGCGGAGAAGTTCATCTCAAGCCTTACCTTCGAGTCGCTCACGGGCCAGCCGGTGTTGCGTTCGTTCTGGGAGGAGACCAAGCCTGGCGCTATCGGTCACATCGCACTCGCTGATTGGGCCGACGGAGTGGTCGTAGCTCCCGCATCGGCGGATTGCATCGCAAAAGCGGCGCACGGATTCGCCGATTCCCCACTCCTTGCTATCCTTCTTGCTACTCGCGCCCCGATCGTCTTCGCACCAGCGATGAATGTGAACATGTTTGAGCACCCTCAGACTCAGGAGAATATCGACACCCTTCGCGCCCGAGGAGTGACCTTCGTTGACCCTGGCAGCGGAAGTCTCGCTTGCGGATGGAAGGGGCGGGGACGCCTTGCGGATGCCAGTGAGGTCTACTCCGTGACGATGCGAGCACTCGGGCCGCACGACCTGATCGGTAAGCGCGTTCTTATCTCGACCGGTCCTACGCGCGAGGCGATCGACCCGGTAAGGTTTATCTCAAACCGATCGTCCGGAAAGATGGGGGTGGCCCTCGCTCGGGAGGCTTATCGGCGGGGAGCGACCGTTACCCTTGTCCACGGGCCCCTCTCGCCATCTCCCCGACTTCCAACTACTATCCATCGAGTCTCCATCACATCTGCCACCGAGCTGCGTGAGGAGATGCTTCGGCGCGTCGAGGACTCCCCCGACATCGTGATCATGGCGGCGGCCGTTGCGGACTACAGGCCGGCCCAGGCGGCGAGTGAAAAGATAAAGAAGTCCGCGGCGCGTCGCGCCATCGAGCTTGAGGCTAATCCCGATATCCTCGTCGAGATCGGAGAGCGAAAAGGAGGTTCGCCGAAGCCCTTTCTTGTGGGTTTTGCGGTTGAAACCGGAACCCCTGAGGAGTTGGTTGAAGAGGTCCGAAGAAAACTCTCCAGAAAGAACGCAGATCTAATGGTCGGCAATCTTGCCCAGGATTCATTCGACAAAGACACTAATCGGGTATGCCTCGTTCCCCGCCGAGGTGATACGATATCGACGGATACGGCTCGCAAGAGCGCTGTTGCTCGTAAGATATTTGACCTTATCGGCGACCTGACGAAATGATATGAAGCCCAACTCACCCCTACAGCTTGCGCGATTTTTGGACCAAGTTGGCTCATTATATCCCAACGGTATCCCGGTGAGTGCCCTCGTCTCGAACGCGTCAGCTGAGATTTTACCGGAAAAGTCGGGTCGTTATCACTTCTTTGTGGTGGGGGAGAGCGAACTTACACCGGCCAACGCAGCACTCCTGGAGGGAATTGCCTCAAAAGGCTTGCGGCTCTCCAGCGATGACTATCGGATATCCCTCGTCTCTGAAACTGAAGTGGCGGTCGAAGTTGGTCGGTGCGCCGCTGAGCGAGTGATCGTATTCGGCGCCCCTGGTCGCAGGGATCTTGAGGATCGCTCCCTAGCGACGCACTCCCTTGAGCAGATCTCAAGCGACCCTACGCTGAAGCGGGAGTTGTGGAGATCTCTGCAAACCTTTCTCACGACTCCTTGACGATTTGACGAGAAAAGCCTCTGATTGCGTGATGGCGAGTCAACGACACCACTTTCTGATGCGAGTCCTTATACCTCTCGTCATCGTGCTTGTTGTTGCATGGCTCGTTCCCCTTGAGATGCCCGTTGGAATGGACATCTCCCAAGCCATCCTGAGTGCCCGAAGCGTACTCAACGGAGGGGACATATACGGTCTCGGCGTGTCACAGGTTGCCACCGATGCTCAAAACCATGCCTTGAGCGGGTCTCTGCCGTATCCAGGTCCACCATGGAGTTTCCCTCCCCTGATAATCCTTGGGCTACTCTCGCCTGAACGTGCGGCTGCTCTTTGGTTCATTCTGAGCGTTGTATGTCTCGCGGGGTCTATCGCCGTCGTTACTGTCAGTCTTTCACCTGCTCTCCGAGCGAGTATCGTGATTGCAGCATTGATCAGCGCTCCGGTACAGGGGCACCTCATCGTAGGACAAATGACGATCATAGCGCTGTTGGGCGTAGCCGTGCTGCTTGCAGGCCACAGGAGGGCGTCCTGGGTGGTCATGGGGATTGGACTCTCCTTGCTTTCCTTCAGGCCCCACCTGGGGCTTCCGGTCGTTGTAGTTGCTGGTTTATATTTGCTCGTTCACGAGCCCAGGAGATTTCTCCTCGCAGCTACATGGGCAACCGCTATCGTATTGTGCCTCGGGGTCCTCGCTGTTGTGGTCGATCCGACGTGCCTTCGGGCTTATCCAGAGTTGATGGTTGCTCTCAATTCGCTTCCCTCCAATAAAGTGTGCGACACCTGCTCCTCTCTTCCGGTGCTCCTCACGGATCGGTCTCCGACCGCTTCAGATTCTGTGTGGACTGAGCGATTCATCTTGGCAGGCGTTTCCGTACCTGCGCTCGGGTATCCTCTCCTGCGGTGGGGAAAGTCGCTAGCTGTGGTGGTTTCCGGAGCAGTCTGCGTCTCCCTCCTCTCAGCACCGTACAATCGAAACTATGACTTTGTTTTGCTACTCGTGCCACTCATCATTATCGGTCGTCGAGCATGGGCTTTGGGAGCGTGTCGCATTGGGAGAGCCAGGATCGCACTTGGACTCATCGCAACGGGAGCGGTCATTGGTGGGGTACTCCCGTACTTTGTCTCTCGAACCGTCCAAGGAGATATTCTATGGCTCAGCGCACTCCTCGGATATGTGGGAGCGCTGCTCGTGGCTCAGGGACCTCCAGAGCCCAAAATAGCCGTCCTTTCGGATGATTACACCGCTTGAGCTATCCTACCCCACACCTACCGCCCAAAGCCAAAACGTGCTACTGAAGTGTGGGTGAAATACATTCTTGCTGGACTCGTTCTTTTCATCCTTTTGGTTGTTTTCAGACGACGACGGTCCTCTAAGGCGGTTGATGGGGTATGCGCAGGAATGGTCGGTCTCACGGGTACGGCTGAGCAGACCTTCACAACCGAAGGGACTGTTTTGGTCAATGGTGAGATATGGAAGGCGACCTC
>JALRCK010000162.1:0-1299 GCA_023262305.1 Deltaproteobacteria bacterium | reverse complement strand
GGGCGACAGGGTCAGGGTGGTAGCAATGAAGCCCGGACTCGTACTTGAGGTAAAGTTAGTATCATCTCACGGTTAAGGTTGGAGGTCTCATGAGCATAACACTTCTGGTCGTCGTAACGGCATTCGCGCTGTTCTATTTCAGTGCCTATCGAATTAAAGCCTATGAGCAGGGAGTAATCCTGCGCCTGGGGGTGTATTCGGGACTCAAAGGGGCTGGTCTTAAATTCATCATCCCTTTCGTTGATGAGCTCATTCGGGTCGATCAACGGGTCATTACGATGGACATTCCACCTCAAGATATCATCACTCGTGACAACGTCTCGATTAAGGTGAATGCCGTTCTCTACTTCCGCGTTGTTGAGCCGTCGAAGGCGGTACTTGCTGTCGAGAACTTCCTCTACGCGACGAGTCAGATTGCGCAAACGACTCTACGGAGCGTCTGTGGTCAGGCTGAGCTTGATGAGATGCTCTCTGACAGGGAAGCGATCAACCACAAGATTCAAGAGATTATCGACAACCACACCGATCCGTGGGGGATTAAAGTTTCTCTGGTTGAAGTGAAAGACATCGACCTACCCCAAGAGATGCAGCGGGCGATGGCTCGACAGGCCGAAGCGGAGCGGGAGCGACGTGCTAAGATCATCCAAGCTGAGGGAGAGTTTCAGGCGTCCGAGAAGCTCACAGCTGCTGCGGCGGTTATGTCACGGGAGCCTATCTCAGTTCAGCTAAGGTACCTTGAGACGCTCAAGCAGATCTCAGCGGAGAATAGCTCTACCGTTCTCTTCCCTATGCCGATCAACTTGCTCGAAGGGCTGATTAAGCTCAAGGGATAGGGTTACGTGGGTGAGGTAGAGCAATCGCAGCCCTTTGTGTACGACCTTCCAAAGGACCGTATCGCCCAGCGTCCGTGTCATCCAGCAGACCATGCCAAGATGTTGGTAGTCGACCGGGCAAAGGGAACGATCCTCGACAGGCGCTTTTCAGATCTCCCCGATCTCCTATCGAGCCGGGATCGGCTCGTATTCAACGATACCCGAGTGATTCCGGCTCGCCTTTTTGGGACCCTTGAGCCGGGTGCTCCGGGGAACGTTGAGGTCCTGCTGGTTGAAAAGATCACTGACTCGCGCTGGGTATGCCTTGGTCGCCCCCTCAGGAAGATCCGTGCGAAGGGCCAAGTTATTTTTAGTCCTACGCTGTGGTGTGAGGTTCTTCCAGATGCCACTGCGATCGACCGAATAACCGTAGAGTTCTTTACCTCAGATGAGATTCACATCTCAATGGCGATCGCTGCTCACGGAT
>JALRCK010000161.1 GCA_023262305.1 Deltaproteobacteria bacterium | reverse complement strand
GTTGTTTTGTATTACGGGCGGTCGTAGCCCGCCCCTCCACGCCCGTGGATTGAACAACGCTGATATAATTATTTCATCAAGGGTGGTTTTGTATTGTTACCCTCTGCCTCAAACTCCTTCAACCCAGCTTTGAAATCGTAGAACGTGTAGGGCTGTTCCGCTGCGCGCTCTTTCGGACCGGCGGCGTTGGTGAACCAAAACGTCAGGTCTGACGGCGAGTAGAGCACGTTCTGGAAGTTCGATGGCATGGCGATGAACGGGATGACATCTTTCATGATCATCTCCGCGGTCAGCGTGCCCTGAGTCTCGCCGAGCTTCGAGGTCATCTTGTCTTGATAGTGCCCGCCGTAGAGCAGTCCCTTGATAGCAGGGAACTTGTTCCCTTTGTCTTCAAGGTCGGCTCCAGGTTTGTGAACCTCGAAACGGAATCGGTCACGAAGGTAGAGCTCAGACTCGCCCGTTTTGCCATCACTCATTAAGAATACGAACGAGTTGGTGGGGGGAGCTTCCTTGATGATCTTTCGAACATCCTTAAGGCTCTTAGCGTAGCTTAAGACATCGCGGAGCACGAAGGGCATTGGACGACCACGCATCGTTTCCCCTTCAGGATCTCCGTATCCCATCTCACCTAGTGTGATCCCCTCGGCGTTCATCCCTGATACAGCTCCAAGAAACCCAACCCAGCCGATGTTAGCTGAAGGGACCCCTTTGCCATCTTCTGGGACATTTACGGTAATCAGCGGGTACTCATGCAGTTTTGAAAGTTTGTGTAATCCCCAATCGAGGATACGCACCGTGTACATCTTCTTGTCGGCAGTTGCTGAAGGAGCTGCACAGAAATTGCTGCATGAAGTTCCAAGCAGTACTCCATCCATCATCTCTTTGATGAGCTTCTTGTATTTCCTCTTTCCTCCCCACTCCGTGATCTCTGGGAGTGCGTGGATCGCATGGACTACCCGCAGAGGAAGCCGCGAGCCATGCGCGAGTCCATGCATCTCGTCGATATACTCCTGTGGGATGAATGGACGTTGCCGCTCAAATGATTCGTCGAGGAGCTCCTCGAAATGATACTTCTCCAAAATCTTATCGTAGAGATACATCAGATTCGCCCGAACCTCTTCACGAAGGAGTCGTCCCTGTTGATATCCTCGCTCATAGGGGGTTCCGCTAACGTAGAGCACTCGCACTCGACCATCCTGCGTCCATGCGAGTTTGGCCTTGGCTACGATAGCGCGCTCTTGCTCAACCGATTCGATCACGTCGCTGCGGAAGAGGTAGTGGTTGGGGTCTATCCTCAGATAGCTGCATCCGGTGGTGAGAGAGGTGATGAGCAGTATAGACGCGGACCAGAAAAGTTGCCGTACCATTACCATGTGTCTCCGTTGCTATGAGGGGACCTCTACGATCAGGTATCTTGAGTAATCGGTCCACTCCCCTTCATTAATGAGGGATTATTAGGTTTTAATTTGATGCCGGAGGAACGGGTGAGAATCGAGCTCAGCAATACGATTTGAGAGGCCCGCGTTTTGGCAAGTAGAACAGCTGTTCGGTGTTCGTGAGTGGCGGTTGAGACTACCCAACACGTTGGTAAAAAGTGGCTCATCTGGGGTGTTTAATCACTAAAATAATGATAACACGCTCCCACCAGGGTTCCTCATGAGTCTAAGTAAGAGGATACCCCTGAATACCGTTACTGAGGAGATGAAGATGTCCGAGACCGCAGAGCTGAAACTCGCAGGCCAAACCATAGAGCTACCAGTCGTTGTAGGCACTGAGAATGAAAAGGGGATAGACATCTCTAATCTGAGAGCTAAGACCGGGTATGTCACCCTCGACAACGGGTACATGAACACCGGCGCGTGTTCAAGCTCGATCACTTTTATCGATGGTGAGGCAGGAATCCTTCGGTATCGTGGCATACCGATTGAGGTGTTGGCGGAGCGCAGCTCCTTCCTGGAGACCGCCTACCTCCTCATCGAGGGCAAGCTGCCAACAACCGATGAGCTTGAAAACTTCACCAACAGAGTTCGTCGACACACGATGATTCATGAGGACATCAAGCGGTTCTATGATGGGTTCCCTCGAGATGCCCATCCCATGGCGATCCTCGCTTCGGTGGTTTCGTCGCTTTCAACATTTTATCAGCACGAGGAGGGTAAGTCGGAGGCCGAGCAATTCTCCCTCAATTCGGTACGGTTGCTGGCTAAGCTCCCAACCATAGCGGCGTTCGCTTACAAGAAGTCGATCGGACAGCCCCTCATGTATCCGCAGAATCACATGTCGTACTGTGAGAACTTCCTGCACATGATGTTTTCGACGCCCGCGGAGCACTATGAGGTCGATCCCGTGATGACGGAGACCCTCAACCTCTTGCTTATTTTGCACGCGGACCATGAGCAGAACTGCTCTACCTCGACAGTTCGAATGGTGGCGAGCAGCAAGGCGAATCTCTTCGCCGCTATCACGGCAGGCATCTGCGCTCTGTGGGGACCCCGTCACGGTGGAGCTAACGAGGAGGTCATCGACATGTTGACGCAGATTCGCGAGAGCGGGCAGAGCGTCAAGAAGTTTGTGGAGATGGCCAAGGATAAGAACAGCAATTTTAAGTTGATGGGCTTTGGTCACCGCGTCTACAAGAACTTCGATCCTCGTGCTAAGATCATCAAGGCGGCGTGCGACAAGCTTCTTGCTAAGATGAAGATCTCCGATCCCCTTCTCGATATCGCGCACGAGCTTGAGGAAGCTGCGCTCAAGGACTCCTATTTCATCGAGCGAAAGCTCTACCCGAATGTGGATTTCTACAGCGGCATCATCTACAAGGCGATGAAGATCCCAACCGTTGCGTTCACCGTCATGTTCGCTTTAGGTCGCTTGCCAGGATGGATCGCGCACGCGCGGGAGTACGATCGAGAGCCAGGCAGCAAGATTAATCGGCCTCGTCAGATCTATACCGGTCCGGGATTGTCGGACTACGTGCCGATGAACAAGCGGTCGTAGATTACGAGCTGACCGTTGTTACATCGCTCGAATTTGTTTGCGACACCATTCGTTGCATTGATGGATCACCGGACCGCGGGCACCCACCTTCGCTAGGTTACGGCGGGCAAGCTGCGGTCCCTTCAGGGACGGGCTCTCTCTGTCTAGTTCGCTACCAGTTTCTGGAATACCTGTTGCGCCTGAGTTTCAAGGCTCTCTAGGGTCGAGTCGTTTTTGATAACGAAATCACTTTTGGGGATCTTTACGCTGTCGGGGAGCTGAGCCTTGATGCGTAGCTCAGCGATGTTTCGCGGGAAGAGGTCTCTCGCCATGATCCGTGTGATACGGGTTTCCTCGGGAGCCGAGATGAGCACAACCTTTTCGATCTCTTTCATGTCAGCTGTAGACTCGAAAAAGAGGGGGACTATGTAGGCGATGAGCGGAGCGCCTAATTTTTTAAGTTGCTCCAGATTCTTGAGCCAGAGTTCCCGGATAAGGGGGTGCAACAGCGACTCTAGGAGCTTTTTCTGTTGAGGATCTGAGAAGATAATCGAGGCGAGCAGTGGACGGTTGAGAGATCCGTCGGCGAGCACCATATCGTCTGAGAAGTGCTTCACAACACGGTTGAAGCCTTCCGTTCCAGGCTCAACGACTTGGCGGGCGAGTATATCGGCATCAACTGTTTGTGCGCCCCATTTTTCAAAGAGCTTCGTTACAAGAGACTTACCCGATCCGATTCCACCGGTTATCGCTATTACTTTGGGTTGTTTCTGTGTCACCTAGATCTTTCCAATAAAAGCTGGGGGCAATTTCGTTGAGAAGGGAACCCCTTGCCATACCGTGCCGCAATAACAAGGTTATGGCAAGGGAGGTTTTAGGAAGGGCGATTACCTCGATATCATGAGTTTGCAACAAGCTGAGTCAGGTCTACCGGCTTGTAGCTCGAGGGCTTGCGTACCTTCCCACGGCTATCTTTGCCAACCGCAAAGAAATCGCTCCCAACCCGTAGAACTTCAACCTTCACAACCTCAGTTGGCCACGAAACATTCGCGTCGCAGTGCCACTCATCTTTGTTGAGAGCACGCCCCTCACCGCTCCAGAGTGGGAGACGCACAAATTTTTCAAGGTTGTTATCGCATACCAGCTCGAAAGCCTTCTCAAGTGGAATTCCAAAGGCGCACTCGTTCCAGTACATCGTGTAGGCAACATCCGCCAACCCATCGACCATCTCCTCCGGATGTGGGGTATTGGCTGGTTCATAGGTCACCGCCTCAGGATCCGTTACAGGGGTGCCGTTGATGTGGGGAATAACACCGAGACCGCGGATGACGTACTCAAGAACTTCAGAGAGGAGGAGCTGTGCACCAAGTGCACGTGTCTTTGGGTCTCCCGAGGTTAGCTTTTGTTGCGCTCCTTGACCGGCAAGCTCCATGAATGTCCTGATCTTCGCTGAGTCCATAGATAATCCCTCTCGTAGGCGTTCCCTCATGACCGAGGTGGATAGGTATACTAAGTGATTCAATTCAGGTCCACCCTAGGGAAGCGCGGCACAAATCCTCCCTCCCTACTGTGAGGGCGAACTTATGGAGGGGGTTTGCCGCGCCCCCGAACAGCTAAGTACCCAGAACTACCCCGTTCGGGGACGATAAGAGTGGGTTTTAAGCCTCAATCCCTCAAGAATTAAGCCCGCAGTATCGACCTTCCCTGTGTAAACGGAGGGAGGCATATGGACACAACCTTACACTGGCACGCGAACCCCAAGGAGTTTGAGACGCACTCGCAACGATTTGTGGATGAGGTGCTTCCTCGTTTCTCGGGCACCGTTCGGCAGCGATTCATTCCGGCCGGAGAGACCCTTGAGTTGGATGGCGCTTGTTTGTGGGTCATCAAGGACGGAGATCTCGATGTTCAAATTAGGGATCGGGCGATCGAAACGCTCAAGCCACAGGGTGTTTTGGGACCGTGGTTCTGTGGTGTACCCGAGCTCTCATTTAAGAGCATTGGGGCTGGCTGCAATGTTGCTGGATATGACAACGCTGAATTGAGCACATTATTTCGGCAAGCGGCCAGCGCCTTTCATCTGTGGAGCGCGATGGTCGCTTCTTCCGCTGCGAGGTACTTCGCCCTCTTTTCGACCCTCAAGGTGAGATCAGTGCCACCGCCGCCCAAGTTTCGTTCCTTCTCTCCTGGGGAGGTCATCTTGAAAGAGGGCGAGTTTAGTCAGGAGGTGCTCTGTCTCGTTGATGGTGATGCTGATGTGATCGCTCACGGCGCCAAAGTGGGTACGGTCAAGCGTGAGGAGATATTCGGAGCCCTGGCGGCGATGTCCGGTGCACCACGAATGGCATCGGTCGTCGCGAGTAAACCAACGACCTGCATGGTTTTCGAGCGAGATGATTTTGAGGATCTCCTACGCTCTCACACCTCCGTGATGTCGAAGCTCTTTGAGGATATGGCTCGTGCCATGCACGAGGCTAACGCGCGTATCGCCAAGTTTGAGGAGAAGAAGCAGGAGCAGGGGAAGCGTTGGGGGTGGATCTAACACGCGCCTGATATCGCCTGATTCTGACAGGTACTGATTCATGCATCCCCGTAGTATCTGGCGGGAGAGGGCGCAGCGTGCCCAGCCTCATCAAGTTGAATTGAAATTACCTGGGATGGTATTCTCCCACCCGGGGGAAAATCAGCATGAGAATCGACGAGCCATAT
>JALRCK010000160.1 GCA_023262305.1 Deltaproteobacteria bacterium | reverse complement strand
CCACTTGTCGCTCCCGCAGGTTTCGCGGGATTTTGTACATTCAGCGGGACGAGCTTGAGGGTCAGCTACCTTGTTGCATCCTTGACGGACTACCGAGCCATTCTCGCACCACGACTTTGAGGGGCATGTCTCTGGGTCACATGCCTCTCCGCAGAATGAGACCTTGCCGTCATTCACACAAGAGTGATTCCTTTCGGCGCAATCCGCACCCCATTTGAGGCAATAACTTGTCTCGCCAGTTGAGCCTGTAATCGGTATGCAAGATTGGCCTGAACTCCGTGAGCCTTCACACTTGGAATAAGTCGGACATGATTTATCACTGCACGGCTCTAGCTTACATCCTCCTCCCAATGGACCCCAAACCCCAAAGTGAGGGGGAATACTCGATTTCCCGGGGGCGGTTAAGCAACACTCCTGCGTAAAAATAGATCCCGAGTTTCGACATCGAAACTCTTTTTGATCAAGGCCCTTTAGCTCGTATACACTGCACGTTGAGCCAGGAGAAGGACACTCACCCAGATCCTCTGTCACTCCGGAATTAGAGATGTTGTACGTGATCTCCTGTCGTAGGGAATCACAACCACCAACATCAAACAAGTTGATGGAGCGACTTGCGCATAACTTGATCTCAGCTGGGCCCTTCCACAAGCGTCGCACCTCGTCGATGTACTTCCGCGCTTTTTTCTCATCCTGGAAGGTCGCGCATGACGCGTCGTTGAAGTTGATTGAGCACTCTGGATATGCGGTTTTGCACACCCTTACCTGAGGGGTCACATAGTTTTTGGGGCCGTGTTGGATATTAAGCTGATTGATAGTTCCTTCGCAGTTGTATTTCTCTATGGCCTTTGGGGTGAAATCCTTTGCCGAGAATATCTGTGATACGGTGCAGCCGCCGAAGACGGATTCTAGGCATTTGCCGCACACTAGGCCGGCAAGCTCGTGGTCTCGTTCGCCCTCGCTCGGATATACGCAGAAACAGCACTTGTTCTTGGGCCCCGGGATGGCGAACGCATGATTCGCGGGTTGCGAGAGGATTGTCAAAGTGACCGCAAGAATTACGAGCGCAAGCTTTCGCATGAAACATTCCAAAAATTCACCCGGCTATTAGAATATCGGGTGGAATGGGGGGGGCAATAGAAAAAGGGACGGATGGGCCCCTCTCCCCTGGTACCCTGTACCTTCATCCGCTTCGTAACTATGTGAATTCGAGAGATGTTGCCGTAGCTCCGGCAGGCTCGCGTGCTGCAGGAAAATAGGATGTACCAGCGAGGAGGGGGCTCCCTGTTGTCCGAGGTCGCATAAAGCCCTTTGTCATGTCCCTCCAACACAAACGGCGAGGGCAAGAGACTTGCGCGAACGCATGAGCGGGGGGATAACCTGAGATTCGAGCGGATCGCTTTAGCGCCCGCTCACTGAGACGTTATCTTTGTTTCAAGCATGAAAAAATTCGTAATAATTCACGGCACGAAAGGCTCGCCGGAGGGCAATTGGTTTCCCTGGCTCGCGGAGGTCCTTCGGCATCAACACGCCGAGGTCGTTACTCCAAGACTGCCAACACCAGACGGGCAGAATCTTGCGAATTGGCTGTCGGAGTTCTCGCGACAGGTTGGAGTAATCGACGAAGGTACAACGCTCATCGGGCACAGCTTAGGCGCCACATTTCTGTTGCGTATTCTTGAGCGTCAGAAAGCTCCTGTAGTGCGTTCGATCTTTGTGGCGGGACTTATTGATAAAATCGGCATACCCGAATACGATCAACTAAATTCGAGCTTCATCGAAACTTCTTACGATTGGAACACGATACAGAAGAATGCAGGAAGTGTCGTGTGTCTCTCTGGCGAGAATGATCCATATGTTCCTGCAGAGCAGGGCGAGCAACTAGCCGCCAACCTTGGGGTGAAGAACCGAATTATTCCGCGCGGTGGGCACTTAAATGCCGAATTTGGCTACACTTCCTTCTCGGAGCTGTTAGGCTCGCTCAATCTGGCAGCGGCGTGAAGTGCCCCTTAAAGGCGTTGAATTATGTATATGGCTATAATATACTAATACTATGGACTCAAAGAAATTGCTGGGTGTTACCGGGTTTCAATGGGACCAAGGAAACCTTGAGAAGAACTGGCTTAAGCACGGTGTCTCGCCGCTTGAATGCGAGCAGGTGTTTTTCAATCAGCCTCTCGTGGTCGCACCAGACCTGAAGCACTCTCAGGATGAGGAGAGGTTTTTCGCTTTGGGTCGAACGGATACTGACCGTTACCTGTTCGTCGTCTTTACAGTTCGGCGGAGGAAGCTGCGTGTCATATCGGCGAGAGACATGAGTAGGAAGGAGCGAATAATTTATGGCGCGTAAATCGATCCCCACTTTTACATCGGAAGCCGAGGAGCAGGAGTTTTGGCAGAAGCACGACTCCGCCGATTACATAGATTGGTCAAAGGGCAAGATTGGGGTATTTCCGGAGCTCAAGCCCTCAACGAAAACCATCTCCCTGCGGTTACCAGAGTCCCTCTTGGCTGCGATAAAAACCCTAGCCAACAAAAAGGATGTCCCGTATCAATCGCTCATGAAGGTTTTTCTCTCGGAAAAATTGCAGGATGAGTTGAATAACTCAGATAACAAAAGTATCCAGCGCACCACTCGGAGTCGGCGCTGATAGCCACGTTTGGCCACGAGCGTGTCACCGGTAGTTTTGCGAGGTTCTCTCACTCAGGGTGAGCCTGCAGCACACGACTCGTGATATCCCGTCCGATCGCAAGGCAACTCGTTGCCGCGGGCGAGGGAGCATTAAGGACGTGCGTTACAAAAGGTGATTCCTGGAATGCAAAATCCTCCTCAAGGGATCCATCAGGTCGCACTACTTGTGCGCGAACTCCAGCTCCCCCTGGGAGGAGGTCGTCAGCAGTTACTGCAGGCACCAATTTCTGCAGCGCCCTTACAAAAGCCGCTTTTGAGAGCGACCGGTGCATCTCCCCCGCGCCCATCTTCCAGTGTTTGGCGATAAGTCTTCGGAAGCCGCTAAAACGAGCCATGCGCACGACATCTCGCGGATTGAATTGCTTCCAACTGTACCCCTCTCTCGCCAGCGCGAGCACAGCGTTGGGACCACACTCCACTGAATCGTCAAACCGACGGGTGAAGTGCACTCCGAGGAAGGGGAAGCGGGGATCCGGAACTGGATAAATGAGGGTGTTGCACAACGTCCGCGCCGATTCGCGAAGCACATAGTACTCGCCCCGGAAGGGGACGATACGTCCAGCCGTTCTATCGCCAAACTTTCGGGCAACGCTATCGGAGTGGAGCCCAGCGCAATTCACCACATGACCAGCAGAGATGAGATCAAAGGAGCCGGTGAGGAGCCATCCCTCTCCCGTTCGGGTCGCTGCTTGGAGCTTCGCGTTGGTGATTACCTGCCCACCCATTCTGGTGATCTCTTTGACGAGCGCCTTAGCAACGCCAGCAAAGTCGATGACGCCAGCGTGTGGAACCCACAACCCGCCTACGCCGGTGACGTAAGGCTCTCGCTCCTTGATCTGTTCAGGGGAGAGGAGGGAGACATTCACACCGTTGCTTTGGGCGCGTGAGTGCAGATTTTGAAGCTGCGTCAGTTGCTCCTCTGAGGTTGCGACGATGAGCTTTCCGCAGAGAGAGTAGGTGACGCCGTGTTGTTGCGCGAACTCTATGAGAGATGTGCGCCCCTCGACACACAGGCGAGCTTTGAACGAACCGGGTTTGTAGTAGATTCCGGTGTGAATCACTCCGGAGTTCCGAGTGCTTTGGTGTAGCGCAACATCGGATTCCTTCTCAAGAACGCAGAGGGATGCCCCAGGCTTTGAGCACAGGATCTGATAGGCGGTGCTGAGCCCAACAAGACCGCCACCGATAACAACGTAATCGCTCTTCATGGCAGTCACTCTACCAAGGGAACATAGCTCAGGCATTAGGGAAATTTGGGGCTTCACCGCTATTCTCCACCGATGCGTTGCATGCTACGATTTCAAGGCTTTAAAAGGTGCTTTTGTTCATGAAAAACCACGAATCCTCCAAGATCTTTGCCAAAGCCAAGGGCTACTTTCCGGGTGGCGTTAACTCTCCGGTGCGCGCGTTTCGATCGGTAGGGGGTGAGCCATTTATCGTGAAGTATGGTCACGGGCCGTACCTCTTCGATGTGGATGGGAACAGGTACGTCGATTACATCAACAGTTGGGGGCCGTTAGTTCTAGGTCATGCACATCCCGCTGTAGTTGAAGCGATCGCGACCCAAGCGGCGCGAGGGACGAGCTTCGGTGCTTGTCATGAACTTGAGAGTGAGCTCGCTGAGGTCGTGCGTGGGCTCTTTCCATCTCTAGAGTTGATGCGGTTTGTTAACTCGGGCACCGAGGCGGGAATGTCGGTCATCCGTTTGGCCCGTGGATTTACCAATCGAAAGAAGTTGGTCAAGTTTGAGGGGTGCTACCACGGGCATGCAGATGTGCTTCTCGCTAAAGCCGGTTCGGGAGTTTTGACCCTTGGGCTTCCCGAGTGCGCTGGTGTTCCCGCGCAAGTGGTAACAGATACCCTCGTTGCGGAGTACAACAACCTAGAGTCAGTGCAGAAGCTCTTTGATCAGTGTGGAGACGATATCGCTGCAGTCATTGTAGAGCCGGTCGTGGGTAATTGCGGATTACTCGTTCCCACACCAGGATTTCTCGAAGGTCTTCGGGAAATCACGCAGCGGTATGGTTCTCTCCTCATCTTCGATGAAGTTATGACCGGATTCCGTGTGGCGCTTGGAGGTGCGCAGGCTCTCTACAATGTTACGCCAGACCTCACGATGCTCGGAAAGGTAATCGGCGGTGGTGTTCCAGTCGGAGCGTTCGGTGGACGTCGAGAGATCATGGAGCTCCTCGCTCCGTTGGGGCCGGTGTATCAAGCTGGTACGCTCTCAGGAAATCCTCTCGCAATGGTTGCGGGGATGACGACCTTGCGTGAGTGGAGCAAGCCTGGAGTATTCGAGGCAGCACAGAAAACCACACAGAGTTTGGTTGCAGGACTAAAAGGGTGTGCGACTGAAGCCGGCTTGCCCCTTGTAGCGGAGTCAGTCGGTACTATGTTTGGCTTCTTCTTCTCGGATCATCCCGTGCGCTCCTATCGCGACACCTTGACGACAAGGAAAGAACAGTTCAACTCATTCTTCCACGCGATGCTCGGAGATGGCGTTTATTTCGCTCCCTCGGCGTTTGAGGCAGGTTTTGTTTCAGCAGCTCACGCAGGAGAAGCGTTAGAGTTCACCTTGAATGCTCTGCCAGCGGGTTTCTCAAGCGTGCGTGTTTAGTTTCCCATCGCTCAATTATTTGGGAATGTGCTGTTAGGTATTTTGGCTCTGTCATTTCGGATCTGCTATTTGGGATCTGCGATAAGGCTGGTGAAGAACCGGTATACCTCAACGCCGGTCTCAGGAAATATCGAGTCGGCGATGGTCAGAGACATCGCAAATGAGCCTATCAGCACCGGCACTCCTAAGACCGAGAGCGAGATGGAGGATATTAGCTTGGAATTCGTCACGGCTCGTAGGGCGTTTGCAAAGAGGAGGAACGCGAATGCGAGTGCCACCTCGGCACAAACCGGAAACAACCTAACAAACCAGTCCGTGCCATCTACCCGCCCAGTGCTCAAATATCGGAGCACTGAGAGTTTCCCGCTCGTCAGGAAATTGCCGAGATA
>JALRCK010000015.1:12023-15542 GCA_023262305.1 Deltaproteobacteria bacterium | reverse complement strand
CCTATTGATGGCTCAAACAGATCCGTGATTTGGACTAAAACCCCTCTTGAGACCTTGGCCGCATTTCGCGACCACGTCATAGAGGTAGCCCATAATAACCACGACTTCTTCTTCCTCCAGCCACTGCCGCTCTTCCTTGTAGTGCTTGGAGTGTGCTCACTGTTTGTCGTGAGTCAGCGATCACGGGCTTTGTTTCTGGTGGTTTTGGTGTGGAGCCTTCTGTGGCTCTCAACGTTTTTGCTCGTTCCAGATCCCTCCGCCTTTCGGCGAGCAGTTGCTTTTCCAGGTTCATTCGTAGTTGTCGCTGCTCTGGCGGCTGTGCCCTTTGTTCGTTCCCGGGGTGGAGCTTTGGCGGTAGTGCTCATGTGCGCTGTGGTAGTGGTGTCACGGCTTCCCTACGAGCTCGCGATGGCGAATAAATCTGAGGCGCGCATGCGCATGTTCACGTTGTGCGCTACTGCTCCCGCGCATCGGGCGTTACTGACAAGCCCCCTTATCAGTGACAAGAAGTGGCCGCGACTCTACGTCCTGCCAGATGGCATTACTGGGGGGAAGGAGGGGATGTGTTTTGACACTGCTATCGCTTCGCCTGAGTGGCAGCGATTGGCTCCGCCAACAACGGTGATGAGCCTCGCGCCAGAGCAGTGGATCGTCGAGATAGAGAAGCTCCCGGCAGGTGCGTTAGTAGTTGCCTATTGTAATGGTGACTCAAAGCGGGCCAATCATGTGAACGCCCTCTGCACCTCAGGCGTGCCGAACCTACGATCGCTGGGGCAGATCCAGAACTCCTACGACGGTGCGCACTGGGTTGTATTTGAGCGCGTGTAAGCGCGCTCCTCCTATTTCATCGACAGCCATTGAAGAGCGGCTTTACCCTCTGCCGAGAGGTTAGTTGTCGGTATTCCCTGCAGGATCTCAAGAGCTCTTTCTTTATCCCCAACGAGAACCTGGGCAGCTGCCTCCTCCTCACGAATTCTGAAGTCCTTGGGTAGAATGGTCGAGGCCTCCGCAAGAAGAGATAGGGCGGAGTTACCATCTCCTCGCTTCAGGTAGCACTTGCCCAGGAGGGTCAATGCCGTCGCATACGATGGAGATCCTCGGGCACTGAGGAGACGGAGAGCCTGAGCCTCCGCGTACGCCGTAGCGACGTCATCAACGAGGATGCTTCGTTCTGCGAGGAGGGCGCGACCCTTTTGCCAGAAGGGAAACCTTTGGATAAGAGAGCGGAGGGTTGCAATCTCCTCTTGGACGCGGTCGGTAGATAGAGAGTAGGGAGTGTTGTTCGGGCGACGATGCGGTCGTAATCGCCACAGCGCATCGAGCCCAATGCTCAGGAGAGCGTATCGAATCCTGACCATGGTGAGGAACAGGTTACTTCCGAGAGTTTGTTTGACCTTGAGCCGAGGCTTCGCGCTCGATATCGAGTGGCAAAGTTTGACGCTCATCGGTTACACCGGATGGAAGCGCAGATTGACCCACACGAAGCTCTCTCAGCTGGGCGTTGTGGGCGATGTCTCGTTGCTTTGCGTTACCCATCACTGTGTTGTCAGCCCAGAAGAGAAACAAGCTGAGCCCGATAGCGGCTGCCCCAGCTCCGAAAAGCCATTTGAATGCACTGTTCACTTCGCTCGTTTTGAATTCCATAGGTACCTATCGTGTTGAAAGTGTTGCGAGTGTATACCCTCCAACTGGCATCGAGCAAGGGGGCGCCTATGGGTTGGCTGAGCAAGACTGAGTATATAAAAGTATAGTAATATCAAAGCATTGAAAATGCTGATACGCTCTGAAGGTGCTCCGGGCTTAAGATTATGCTTAGCACCTTGAGCGAGCAGGCGTATGTGCGTAGTGTGGTGGACCTTCGAAGACCATAAAAGGGTGAGATCAGCGTTATGATGTTGTCGAATGAGGACATAAGAAAGGTAATAGATTGTGGAGAGCTTAAAATTTCTCCCTATTCTTCGAAGTGGCTACGTTCCTCGGGCATTACCATGCATCTCGGATCTGAGCTCCTCAAGCCGCGTTCCGGATATGTAGTTGACGTGAAACAGTCGGAGCCTCCCCCGTACGACTCAATTATCATAACCGACGAAAAGCCGTATTCGTTACAGCCAGGGGAGTTCTTGCTTGGGCATACCTTTCAGAACGTGACGGTCGGCAATACCTTGGGTTTTATGATTGAGGGAAGAAGCACTCTCGCTCGAGTCGGACTGACGATCGTACAGACGGCGATGATGGTGTATCCGGGGCACAGCGATAGACCGGTGACCCTGGAGCTGGCGAATCATGGCCCTAACCCGATCCTACTTTATCCAAAGATGAAGATCGCTCGGGTTGTATTGTTTGAGCTTAAGAGTCCCAGTTCGGAGAGGTACGACGACAAAGGCAAGTATCGAATTCAGCAGTCAGTGGGCATCCCGATCTACAACAACGAGATCATGAGTGATGACGAGCTAGAATAGAGTGCTTCAGAGTGACGAAACATCCGAAAGAAATAGCCGCCAGTGAAGGACGCGTGCCGTTGCGCTCTGTGATAGACGCTGCGATGAGTGTTGCCGAAGCGCGCAAGGAGAGGGTTGTCATAGTTGGTGGTTTTGTGCGTGACCTTGTGATGCGAAGGTCAGTTGGCGATTACGACCTCGATCTTGTTGTTGAGGGTGATGGCTTGGGCTTCTCCAAGGCTCTACAGGGCGCGATAGGAGGCGAACGCAGAGAGCATGTGACCTTTTTAACCGCGAAGCTCTTTGCGCCGTTCTCGCGCACTCAAGGTGACGAGCCGATGCTATCGGAAGTAGACATCGCAACCGCGCGGAGCGAGGAGTACGAGCGTCCGGGATCTCTTCCCATCGTCAAACCAACATCTATCGAGAGAGATCTGTGGCGCCGGGATTTTTCAAGTAATGCGTTAGCCCTTCCCCTGGCTGTGTACCTTGATCTTTTGCACGGGGTGCTCACGCCAGATGCCCTCGCTCCTCTTGTTATTGATCCGTGTGGTGGATTGGCAGACATCTCGACGCGCACCGTGCGGATCCTCCACCCGCAAAGCTTTACCGATGATCCAACTCGGCTCTTCCGAGCGGTGCGCTATCTGGTGCGTCTCTCATTCAACTTTGACCGAGAGACCTTCGCAGGATTCTATGAGGCTGTGCGAGGGGGCGCCCTTGGAACGCTCTCGCCCCGGAGAGTGTGGAATGAAGTTACAACTGCCCTTGGAGAGGAATCTCCAGCGGAGGTTCTTCAGGAGTTCTTTGACCGGGGGTTATTCTCTCACCTCCCGATTATTGAGGGTGTCCAGGCAGAGGATGTCGTAGACGCACTCTCAGTGATTACACTTCACCGAAGCTTGGTTTCAAGCGATGAGTTCATCGAGGCGGGCAAGCTCGTCGTCCTAGCTTTTCTGGTTGCGAGTGGACGCGAAGATATCGCGCAAGCAACCAGTGAAGGTGCAAAGATGATGAAGCGCGCAAAAGCTGCTATCGCAGCTTCACGCCGCCCTTCACCTACAAGCTCCCCTGCGGACCT
>JALRCK010000015.1:0-12013 GCA_023262305.1 Deltaproteobacteria bacterium | reverse complement strand
GTCGCGAGAGGAGTCTCTTCTACAAGTCTTGAAAGGGGAGTGACGTGATGACCGTGTTGGCAACTGCACTCAACGAGGCACTCTCCGCCCGCTTTCCCTCAGTGCAGGTCTCTCTCCAGAGCCGTTTTATGCCGATGCTCGATCTCTCCAAAGGGGAGCTTAGCTCTACCGCTGCGATTGAGGTGGCAAGGGCTCTGCGTGGAGACGCGCTCTCGATCGCCCAGCAGCTTGTTGGGGACATCAAGGACAAGGTTTCGGGAGAGTGGAATGTAGTGGCTGGCTACATTGTGTTGACCGATACGCCGCGTGAAATCCTTCGTGAAGAGGTTCGTTCTCGAGAGGAGATCTTTGATGTCCCTCCAGCTGAATGGGAGGGGCGCCCAATCGTGTGTTTGGTGCCTGATGCAACGACGCCGATATACGCGCGCTTGAGGCTTATCGCCTGCGCAGCGCTGCAAGCTCTTCTCGCTGTCACGTTTGAGGGGCGGTGTCGTTTGGGTTTTGAGCCAGGCACTGTACGCGTTGTGTCCTCCCGTATGGATATCGTTGAGATGGTCCGTCAAGCGGTAGAGAGGTGTTTCCAAAGTGAGGCGGAGTCTCGGGTTGGCTACGAGCTTCCCGCGCGGTTGGTGAGCACTACCGCACCGGTCACTGTCTGGACATCTCACCACTATCACGACCGCCTCTCCAAGCACGCCAAGCAAACTTTCGTTGAAGCGCGCAATGCGGGAAGCGGAACGCTTAAGATCCCATCCGACGGATGGCTGTTGAGCCGGGATCGTGTACTCTCCGAGCTCCTATCCTCAAGGTCCTTGGAAGCTGTAGTGAAGCGCCTCTCGACCCAGGAATCGTGGTTGCGGTGGATCCACCACTTCGCCTCCTCGGTGCCCTCGGGAGACCTTGACCCTTCAGTGGCACTCTATGATGAAAGCGCATCTCCACGTTGGACGTTGCAGGTGTTGCGTCAGCGAGTCGAGGAGTTGGTTTCTCCTCATGTGCGGGGTAGCGGACGCGACCTCATTGCCCGGGTGGTAGCTGCGCCTCTCGCGGAGCGAGGTCTCCTTCTTCGAGCCCTCTTCTTACCGCTTCTCACTGAGCGGGCCATTCGAGAGGGCGAGGTGCTGGCCTGGAGTTCTGTGGTGGAGGAGTTCGCGGCACGGGCGCACGCACTTCTCAACTCCCCATCTTTCCGAGTCGCTCTCAAGCAGGAGGGGGCTCCTGAGCAACTTATGCAGATAAACGCTGGTCTAGTGTTCGGGATTGTCGGTATACTATCGGCAGTTTCGGAGGACTAATGCGCAAAGCGTCAGTAGAGAAAGCTATTCAGCACAATTCGGGCTCGGCAGTTCGGAGAGGTTTTCGATTCCGCCCCTCTGAAGAAAACGGGAGGCCTTCCATGACGGGTAGACGTAGTAGTGGGCGAGGTTGGGAGATTCGGCTAGGGCCACTTCAAGTAGTGGTATGGCTCGGTCTCGCTTTTGGCGGAATATTTGGCTCCTACTCTATGGGGTTTTTTTCGGGCAGGTACGTAGGCTTTGAAGCAGCCCGCACAGCATCCGGGGTCGAGGTTCCGAAATTAGCACTGACCGATTCCATCCCTGAGAGGTCCCCGAAGGAGTGGGATAATGTGTACGGCAAGCTCGGTGGTTCCGCGGTGGTAGGACAGGACGACGCTACCTCTGTCACTGCTCCACCAAAGGGGGGCGAGAAGAAGACAGCTGAGTCTAAAGCTCCAGACCAGAGAATCGTGAAGGCGGTCCAGGAGATGCAGCAGGAAAGCGCTGCAGTGGATCGCGAAACCTCTCCGTCTGTTGTGAAGAAGGACCTGCTATCCGATACTGACTCAATATTCACAGAGGATGTTGGAGGAGGGGCTCTTGTCGACGAGTCGCCATCAAAGGAGATATCGGGCAAGGGGGGCGAGGTTCGGGTATTGGGTCGTGAGTTGGATGCTCTAGAGGGAACCACAACGACCGGAGTCGAGCAGGTACAAGGCAAAGGGAGCGCCCCTGAGGTCGTGACGAAGGAACCGCAGGTCAAGGAAGCCGTAGCTAAAAAGGTGGCATCGGTTGAGGGAAGCGAAGTCGCTCCGGCTATGCCACAAAAGCCAGCAGGTGAGGTCAAGCTCAAAGAGCCGACTAAAGAGAAGATCTCGGTGGTTAAGCGCCTCCCTCGGGGATACTTCGCGCAGGTAGCTGCCCCCAAAACCCGGGCAGAGGCGGAAGAGCTTGCTCGAAAGATCCGAAAATCTGGTTTCCCAGTTGTGGTTGAGGACAACAGTACAGGGCGGTCTCCTTTCTATCGTGTCATGGTAGGCCCTGAGGATAATAAAGTTCAAGCAGATCGCATGCTTGGGCAGCTCAAGCGCGAGAAGTACTTGAATGGCAAAGCCTTCATTCGGGAAGTTAAGTAGGTCGTACACTCCTATAATTTGTTGAGTCTCTGCGCCTAATCTCCGATAGTTAGTATGAATGTCCACATCGACCCAACAGACCGCCTTTGACCTCTCGGTGCTTCGCTGCGCCGCCGGCACCGATGTGGGGTTGCGTCGGGAAGAGAATCAGGACGCTTTCGGAGTTGTTCAGCACGAAGCCTTTCAGGGATTCTTCGTTGCAGACGGCATGGGCGGAGTAAATGGCGGCGCCATAGCCTCTCGCATGGCTATCTCGACCCTTCAAGAGAAGCTCCCACCCCTGGGAGTCGGCATATCACCCGAGGCGATTACTTCGATAGTCCAGGGGATTAACGCAGCTATATTTGAGCAGGGCGCTGCCCAACCTGGGCTCGCTGGTATGGGAACAACCCTCGTCGGATTAGTCTTTACCCCGCACTCTATGATGAGTGTTAACGTCGGTGATTCTCGGCTCTACCGCATTCGTGGTGGTCAGATCGTTCAGATATCGGAGGATCACACGCTTGTGCGGGAGCTCGTTCGCTCCGGGGCAATCTCAAGCAATGAGGCCTCTCATCATCCGGTCTCTCATATGCTGACTCGTTCCCTTGGACCTCTCGCAGAGGTTGCGGTTGAATGCAAGAGAGAGCCAGAGATGCCGCTTGATGAAGATATATAC
The DNA here is from genome assembly GCA_023262305.1 of Deltaproteobacteria bacterium. Lineage (GTDB taxonomy): Bacteria > Bdellovibrionota_C > UBA2361 > UBA2361 > OMII01 > OMII01. The sequence goes on along the minus strand of JALRCK010000015.1, from coordinate 8,942 downwards.
GTCCTGTGCTCTGATGGCTTGTATAACTTTGTAAGTGACAAAGAGATCCTCGATGTAGTTCGCCAGAATCCATTAGACGACGCAAATCAGATTCTGATTAACCTCGCAAACAGGCGTGGTGGAACAGATAATATCACGGTGCTTGTCGTTTCAGTCGGAGAGTTCGGAGGGCGTCGCCGTGGCAGTGAGTATCGAAAGGCGCGCACCGAACGGTCTGCTGGCGGGGTTTCAGGGGTCGAAGAGGCCTCACTCGCTGGAGAGACGGCGGATGTCGGGGGGAGCCTTGCTGGCGAGCCCTCCGTGCAACCGCCGCGGGTGGAGGAGCCGAGAGATTACCACGCCGAGCGCGAGAGTATTAAAGCGCAGAAAAAAATGGCTCCGCAGCGGCACCAGAGCATTCCAGTACCGCTCTTGGTGTGTGGCGCTGTCTTGTTCGGTCTCATCGTCGGCGATGTAGCGAGACGGTGGGGAGCGTTTCCAGATTTTGTCTCTGTGGTTGGTCCGATGTCGTCAGGTCGCTTGATGGGTAACGATCAAACGCGGTCGACAACGAACCTTGATGATGTCTCAAAGGAGCTGGCTCTGACACGGTCCAGCGGCAAATCGAGCGAGGGGCTCCCAGACATAGCACGACGTGTTTCGAGTTATCCCGGTTCAGGCTCATCTCCAGTGCGTCGGCTTAGATCGGACCTTGACTCTCTGAATAAGAACGCCCTCCAGAGTGCTGCTGCAAAGGTGGAGGCGCACCTCAAAGAGCTCGCGTCTCCGGCGTCTCCAGCTGCCGCTGATGCGCTGAAGACTGCAGAGCGGGTTCTGGCTGAAAATGTGCGAGAGCTCACCGAAGCGGAGACTCAAATTGACACGGCGTCTCGAAAGTTATCGCTCTGGTTCGGGCGCAAGAAGAAAGCAGAGGAGTCCCAGTCCGACCTCTTCACACCCGGAGGAGAGGTGGAGCGAGTCGGAGCCATATCGGAGCGGGTGAAGCGTAAAGCCGCTGAGTGGACCGAAGCCACCTACCAATTGCAAGCCAAGCAGGACGAGTTTGAGCTGTATCCGGGTAACGATGGGCTACGTCGGGAGGTTGAGGCGCTCAAAAACAATAGATCAAACCTCCAACAGGAGCTTCGGGAGGAGGTGCTCAGCGCCATCGATACGGTCCTTGCTGATACCTACCGGGTGCTTGAGGAGCTTAAAGCCCGCCGAGATATCGCCGCTGCACGGGTGAGTACTACCCAAGAGACCTGTGATTTTCTTCGCATTCTCTCCAGCACCGATGAGGGGCTGCGAGAAGAGGCACGTAAACGGCTCCAAGCTGAACTTGAGGATATTCGGGACGCCCTCTCGCAGATGCGGTAATCCGACATCTTGTCAGTACCGTCACCCATCAAACTATGGAAAGTCTCGCGGCGGCAGGCTATCCTTGCTGGGTCGTTCAACCACGCCTACTACAGGACGTCTCATATGAAAAAATGTGCTCTTTTGAGTGTCTCAGACCGCACAGGGTTGGCCGAGCTTGCGGCTGCGCTTCACAACAGCGGATATACACTTCTTGCGACCTCCGGAACGGGCAAAGCTCTCGATGAGGCCAAAGTGCCATGGACTTCAGTCGAGTCATACACCGGGCTTGCGGAGCTCCTTGATGGACGGGTCAAGACTCTTCACCCCAAGATTCATGGAGGTATACTCGCCCGACGCGATCAACCTCATCACCTCAAGCAGATGGAGGCTGAGCAGATCGGGTCGATCGATGTCGTGGTGGTCAATCTCTACCCATTTCTTAAATATGTTCAGAGCGACAAAGCCTCCAAGCCCGAGGAGATGACTGAGCTCGTCGATGTGGGTGGTCCAACGATGATTCGAGCTGCCGCAAAGAATCACGCGTTCGTTGTTCCTCTGATCGACCCTGCCGACTACCCTGAGGTTATCGCAGCGCTCAAGAGCGCCACGTCCGGCGATCCCTTTCCATTGCAGATGCGACGAAGGCTCGCCGCTAAGGTATTTTCGACCCTCTCTCACTATGATGGGACGATCGGAGGCTACTTCGCAGGACTCGTTGAATCGGACGAACCTCAACGTCGTAGCGAGGAGCTTCCGTCGCAGTGCTCGGTAGCGTTCTCCAAGGTGACCGAGTTGCGGTATGGGGAGAATCCACATCAGAGAGCGGCACTCTACCAACCCACATCGAAATCGCTCGCGCTTTTCCATGGACCTACGTGGGAGCAGCTCGGAGGAAAAGAGCTCTCCTACAACAACATGCTCGATCTAGACGCAGCGCTTCGATTGCTCTCAGACCTCCCCGCAGAGAGGACGTGCGTGGCAATCCTCAAGCATCTCAACCCGTGCGGTGTCGCGGTAGGTGCGTCAGTGACCGAAGCGATCGAACGGGCTAAGGAGTGCGATCCTCGCAGCCATTTCGGTGGAGTTCTCGTTTCAAACCGCCCCGTAGATAAAGCTGCAGCAGAAGAGGTCAGGGGAGATTTTGCAGAGCTTGTGATCGCTCCTGATTTCGTTGAGGGAGCTCTCGATATCCTCAAGACCAGCAAGAATTTGCGCATCCTCAAAGTCGATGTCTCCAAGCTCGTCGGTTTTGATCTGCGAACGGTAGCTGGAGGCGTTCTGGTGCAGGAGCCCGATCTTCATCGCTCTCGGATTGCGCATGCGTCGTTGGTCTCAGCCAGAGCCCCAAGCGATGAGGAGCTCTTGGACCTCGAATTGGCGTGGCGCATCGTCGGGCATGTGAAGTCAAACGCGGTCGTGCTTGTCCGAGACGGACTCCTCATCGGTGTAGGAGCTGGACAGATGAGCAGAATAGATTCGGTTGAATTGGCGATTCGCAAGGCGAAGCTCCATGGGCACCTTCTCAATGGGGCGGTCGCAGCCTCAGACGCATTCTTCCCTTTCCCGGACTCGGTTGAGACCTTGGCTGGTGAGGGAGTCACCTGCGTCGTTGCTCCTGCCGGAGCGCGCCGTGACGATGACGTCAAGGCGGTGGCGAACGCGAAGAACGTATCGCTCTTCTTCGCAAGTGATAGGCACTTCCGCCACTAAGAGGAGATGATGGTATGAAGGTTCTGGTTGTAGGAAGTGGAGCACGCGAGCACGCTATCTGTTGGCGATTGGCGATGTCCCGACACATAACATACGTCGCGTGTGCGCCGGGCAACGCTGGTATCGCAACATGTGCTGAGGTTCTCCCGATCGGAGCAACCGCCGTGAATGACCTTCTCAAGATCGTGCAGGAGAAGGGGATCGACCTCACCGTAGTTGGTCCGGAGGTCGCGCTTGAGGCAGGGATCGTCGATCTCTTCGAGTCTCGGGGAGCGGCGATAGTTGGTCCCTCAAAAGCAGCGGCGCTCCTGGAGAGCTCAAAGGCTTTCGCAAAAGAGGTGATGGTTGCGGCGGGTGTTCCGACGGCTTCGTATGATGTATGCAGCACTCAAGAGGAGCTGCGAGCGCTGTGCGCTCGCAAGGGCGCACCATTGGTGCTCAAAGCCGATGGCCTCGCTTCCGGAAAGGGGGTCTTCGTCATCACCGATCCGAAGGACTTCGAGCCGGCCTTCGAGATGCTCTATGGTCCCATCAGAGCCGAAAAGGTGGTAGCAGAGGAGTTTTTAGATGGTGTCGAGGTGAGCTGCATCTTCGCCTGCAACGGTGATGACCTTATCCCGCTCGCTCCTGCGCACGACTACAAACGGTTGCGAGACAACGACGAGGGGCCTAACACCGGTGGTATGGGTTCGGTATGCCCGTCTCCTCGTATCACAGGGGCAGAGCTTGAGTGGATTCAGGAACGCTGCGCTGCGCCGATCCTTAAGGAGATGAAGAGGCGCGCAACTCCCTTCAAGGGATTTCTCTATGCCGGTCTGATGGTGCCACGTGATAGGGCGCGCCGACCTGAGGGGATGCGGGTGTTGGAGTACAACACTCGTCTTGGAGATCCGGAGTGCCAGGCTATCCTTACACGGCTTGCGAGCGAGCCTCACGAGCTTCTCGAATGGATCGCGGGAGTCCGCAAGGAGAAGCCCACCCTCACCTGGCGCAGCGAGGTGAGCACCTGTGTCGTGATAGCGTCGAATGGGTATCCTGAAGGGGTATCCAAAGGGGATGAGATTGTAGGGGTTGACCTTGCCGTATTAGTTCCGAGCGCGGTCGTTTTTCATGCATCGACAGGTGTGAATGAAAAGGGGAAACTGGTGTCTCAAGGGGGGAGAACTTTGAGCGTGGTGGGCCTCGGTCCTAACGTCGAATCCTCTCGACAGGTGGCGTATAAAGCCGTTGACCTTATTCAACTGAAAGGGCGACGGGTGCGCAGGGACATTGGGAGCTAGCCTACATGCTTAAGTTTATTCTTGGATTTGTTGTGGGGCTGTTAGGGTTCCTCCTCGTTCAAGAGCACGTTCAGGCTGCTGACATTAAGATAATAGACTCCACTGGGCTCATCCGAGCAGTGCGGGTGGTGAAGGACACCTCTATAGTTAAGGTCAACCTTGTGGACGCTCCGGGTGCTCGAGGGGAGTGCGTGGCGACTAACGTCGATGGGATCGCATCCGAGCGGCGAGAGCCGATCTCTGGAAAGGGAGAGTGTGTGTTCTCCTCCCTTGCCGCAGGCACTTGGCAGATAACGGTCTCCGGCGGCGCTCGGTGGCGCGTGCGCATCGATGAGTGATTCCCTCCTCTCACTCTACGGACGTGATAGTGAGGTCCATGCAGAGGATGGACCGCTGCCCACGCTTCCCACCCGGAGCCAAATTCTTGTGCACCTCCGCACAGCGACCTCCTTCGATCTCATCATCCTCGGTGGAGGGTTGTCCGGCGTTACCATTGCTCGTGAGGCCGCGTTACGTGGCTCTGATGTTCTTTTGGTTGAACCCGGATATTTTGGTGAGTGGACCTGCGCTTGGCGAGAGAGCATAGTAAGCTTCCTGGAGAAGGGGCCCACATCATTCCTTCGAACCGTAGGAGGTGTGCGTCGTGTGATAACAACGATAGCGCCGCACCTAGCCTCCTTTCATCCGTGGCATGAGCGACCTCCCCGCGGTATGTGGGGAAGGTTTGGTATGTGGACCTCACAACGGGCATGGCGAGTGCCGGGGACCGTACAGACCTCCCCGACACTCCCCGAAATTGACGAGCGTCTCCTGGTGCGTGAAACCGCTCTGGCAGCTCGGCAGGAGGGGGCGCTCGTTGTAAGTGCAGCGACCGCTACCTATGTTGAGCGAGACAGTGACGCAGGTGGTTTTAGAGTGGGAGTAAGAGATCTTCTCGGTGCTGACGTGATTGAGGTGAAGGCAGGAGCGATCTTTGTGGATCCATGCTTTCCAGATCCTGTTGTGAGTAGGCTTGGGACCATACAGGTCAGGCGAGTTGAGGGGGGCAACTCGCACCAACAAGGTAGCCGCCGTCTCTCTGAAGCGGGCTCCGCCGTGCGCCCTCGAGTTCTTCATCGGGCCGGAATTATCACCTCCGAGGAGCACGCACCGTGGGACATCTATGCGATCGCCCCCAAAATCCTCTCTCGTGTTCCCTCGTGCGGTCCGGTGCGGAACCTCCGTCGTCCACTTCCGGGTGAATGGCGTCCAGGTGAATATGAAGCCGTGGTCTCCGCGGCTCGTGCCGCGGGCCTGTCGCAAGCAACCATCGACCTCGTCGTGCAACGGTGGAAGAGGCGGGCACGGTATCTCCTTCAACTAGAAAGGGGATGTGAGGAGGTTTGTGCGGGGGTTCTGCGAGGTGAGATAGCCCTTGCGACTAGGAGCGATCAGGTGTCTTCGCTGGAAGACCTTGTCTATGGATCCCTGGTCTTTCAAGAGGCTCCCGATACCGAGTCCCTGGCCCGTCTGTCAGAGCTTCTCAAAGATATGCTTCTCAAAGATATGTGAGTGCGATATCCAACCGCATTGGGTTCTGAAAGCACTGGGATCTCATAGTACTGTCGATACCTCGCGCCTCACATGAGTCATTTTATGAGGGCTTCAAGACGATCTTTCCAAACTGTTGTCCATCTTCAAGTCGCTTGATCATCTTGATTCCATCTGCAAGTGGCGCAACGGTATCGATTGGGACCCGGATCTTGCGTTGGAAGAGGAACTCCATAGCCTCCGTAAAATCAGTACGGCTGCCCATCGTTGAGCCGATCAGCGATACCTGCTTAGTGAAGAGGAGTCGGTTGTCAAACGAGAGCTCGTAGCCCTTGGTATTTCCGACCGTAACGATCCGTCCACCGCGAGCTACGCTCCGTAAGCTCTTAGGGAATGTCTTGGCCCCAACGTTATCGATCACCACATCAACGCCGCGCCCCTTGGTGATCTTGAGTACCTCAGCGGGCCAGTCCTGATTTGCGGTGTAATCGATAACCGAGGAGGCGCCGAGCTCAAGAGCCTTCTCCATCTTTGCTGGAGATGACGAGAGGGCGATGACGTTTGCTCCCGCTGCTCGTGAGAGGAGGATTGAGAGCGAATTTACTCCGCCTCCGGCTCCCACCACGAGCACGGTTTCGCCTGGTCGCAGATCCGCACGCTTAAAAAGCATGCGCCAACAGGTCAACCCAACAAGGAGTGGGGCAGCACCATCCTCAAATGACACGGTCTCTGGGAGTCTATAGAGATTTGAAACTGGGACGCAGACGTATTCAGCCAAGCCGCCTCGTACCTGCTCACCTAGGATCTTAAACCCGGGGCTTAGGCTGTCCTCTCCCTTGCGGGTCCACTCGTCGTCAGAGGTAAGGATTCCCGGATTCACTATCACACGGGTTCCTGGAATCCAGGTCGTGCCAGGGGTGTTGACGGCAACGATCTCTCCGGAGACATCTGATCCGGTGATGTGTGGCATCTCAACGTGAAGCCCCTTCCATCCCCGACGCACCCACACATCGAGGTGGTTCAGAGCGACGGCTTTCACGCGAACGAGAGCCTCGCCTTGTTTTGGCTCCGGGTCGGGAATGTCTGCGTATTTCAGGTTCTCAATCTCGCCGTGTTTTTCAAAGAATATCGCTTTCATGGATCTCGTTCGTGGTTCGAATTAGCCGAACTAATTAGTTCCTCAAGAGTAGTAAACATCTCCGCGTTTACGCAGGCAAGGGGAATTGGGCAGGTGCGGGTTCAATTCAAAGGGTTGAAAATGTACCTCACAAACCTAAGACCATTCCCGTACGATCTAGAGGTTCGAAGAGCGCACTCTGCGCCCCTTGAGTCCATAGTGTTAAAAACAGATTTTTCGCACCGAGTGAAGCCCCTTGGGGCATCGAAGATACAAGAGAGATCCGAAATTGCTCTTACCTTAATCGCTGTGAGGTCGCACCAGGGTCACGCAATGCCACCCCGAGTCGCTTCGCTCCTCGTCTATCGTCCAGCCCTGCTCGCCCGTGTACGAGTCAACAACAGAATCTCGAACTAACTCGGTAATGCCTGACATTATTGCTACGCAACCCGGTTGCGCTAGTCGTGAAACCTCTGGAGCGAGCTGAACGAGCACCTCACCATAGAGGTTAGCGAGGATAAGGTTGTATCGGGTTGAGAGGTGTTCGATTGGGGTGGTCGATGGGGTGATGAGGTGAGAGAGCCCGTTGAGGGCAACGTTGTCGTGTGCGTTCGTTATGGCGTACGGATCGTTGTCGATCGCTTCTACCGGGCGATTAAATATCTTTGCCGCAGCTATTGCTAAGATTCCGCTCCCCGTTCCGAGGTCAAAGATCGAGAGGTTTTCGGGCGAAAACTGGGCTGCTCGCGCGCTTAGGGTTTCAAGGATCATCCGAGTGGTTGGATGGTGTCCGGTTCCGAACCCTTGACCTGGGATTATCTTGATCACGTTTGGATCGTTTGTGGTGGTTCCGTCGAGGGACTCAACAGGGACGACTCTGAGTGCGCCCGCATCGACAGGTTGCCACACCTCCGCGCATTGTTGGTTCCAATTCTCCTCTTTAACGGGCTCCTGAGAGAGGACCGTGCATCCAAAGGAGAGGGCAACGCTCGCTAGGTGAGTGGCTCGATCGGCACCCCCTTCTATAAAGCACGATATCTTTGCGTCGGATTCGATGGTGGTTCCTGATGCCCCAGCATCAAGTAATGCTGAGCATACTCCGTCTATCTCGTCACTTGAGAGCGAGGGGGGCGGGGTCAGGGTTATTCGGAACCATTCCATCGCAAGTCACAAATAAACACCCCGCGTAGCCCGCCTGAAAGAGGGTTACGCGGGGTGGTAAGCGTATTTCTCTACCCTTGGTATTAGATCGCCTTCTTTATCGTTGCTACCAATTGATCCTTGGGGACTGCTCCTACGACCCGATCAACCTCAGCACCACCTTTGAAGATGATAAGGTTAGGGATCGCCCGGACGCTGTACTGCGCTGGGCTCTTAGGGTTGTCGTCTACGTTTACCTTATATATGGATACCTGCCCCCCCAGCTCCTTGGCGATTTCGTCGAGCACTGGAGCAATGCTCTTGCATGGACCACACCAAGGCGCCCAGAAATCTACCACTACCACCGGGGAACTGGCCTTAAGCACCTTATCCTCAAAATCTGCGTCAGTAATCTCTGCTACATTTCCGGCCATACAAGTCCTTTAAAAACAACACATGTCCCGCACTCAAAAACTGCTCCCCGCGAGTCCGTTCACGCGGAGTTTACGGATGGGGAAGTATACAGGTGCGAGCTTGGGCGCTCCCTGAGTGGAGTCCCTCTGCGGCGCCTAGGCGGTCACCGCACACTCGGATTATTCAACAATGACCCCCTTGAGTAAATCCCTGAAAACTCCCCGGTGCATTGAATTTTAAGGGGGTTAGGGGAGGAATTGTGGGGCGCCTGAGGTTTTTTCCGTTTTACTTTAAGTTGTTTGAACCTGAAAGGGGGTGTCCGGCGTCATAAGTTTAACGAGTTTAAAGTACGCGCAGGACCAAGTCGGTTCTTGTGGACAGTACACTAACAGGGGGTTCGTATGACTAAGGCA
>JALRCK010000159.1 GCA_023262305.1 Deltaproteobacteria bacterium | reverse complement strand
CTACCAGCAGTTGCTACGAGCGCATCGGGGAGCGCTGCCTTTGTTTGGGATGATGTTATCGCTTTTGCCACGACCTCTGCAGGGCGAGTTTTGGCAGAAAATTTAAAGCGTCTGAAGCCATCGCGGTGCGAGATCGGAGTTTTTGAGGCGAGCGGTCCCGAGTTCACTGTGAACAGCTTGATGCGGGAAAAAGAAAAAGTTGCCGATGTATTTAACGCGTTCCTGGACAAGCAGGGGAGCGAGCGCCCGCGTGCATGGAAGATCACCATCCAGAAAGGTCAGGGGGCCGTCGACACCTCAGCTGCTGAGCGTGCTCAGGCCAAGGCTTCGGGTGAACGTGAACTTCAAGGTCATCCAGCAGTTCAGAGTTTGCAAAAGATCTTCCCTGGCAGCAAGGTTGAGCAGGTTCGGGGTAAGGATTAGTTGTAGTGTTAATCGTGGAGGTATAGACGATGGCAAAGGGATTTGGCGGTTTTCCGGGAGGCGGAAACATGCAGGCGCTTCTCCAGCAAGCGCAAAAGATGCAGCGTGATATGCAGGTCGCTCAAACTCAGGCGGAGGCTTTTGAAGCTGAGGGTTCTGTCGGTGGTGGAGCTGTAAGGATCAAGGTCAACGGAAAGTATGAGGTCGTTGCGGTTGATATCAAGCCAGAAGCGATAGATCCCTCAAGCAAAGATATCCTCGAGGATATGATTAAGTCAGCCGCCAATGAGGCGGTCGCAAAGGTTCGCAGTAATACGGATGCCATGCTCTCCAAGGTCACTGGGGGCATGAGTCTCCCAGGTATGTAGAGAGCTCCCCGCGATGCTAGCTTTTCCTCCGGCTTTACAACGTTTGATCAAAGAGCTCTCAAAGCTCCCTTCAGTGGGAGAGAAGACGGCATCTCGTCTGGCGTATCATTTGATAGCAAACGATCGAGATCTCGCTCGATCTCTCGGAGCTGCGTTACAGCAGGCTGCGCAGGATGTGCGGTTGTGCGAGCAGTGCTTCTTTTTGAGTGAAGAGCGTTTGTGCTCTCTTTGCCGCAACACCGCACGAGATTCGGCGATACTGTGTGTCGTAGAGAAGCCGGTGGATTTAGTGGCGATTGAGCGAGGAGGAGAGTTCAAGGGACTCTACCATATCCTCCACGGCTTGTGGGCTCCGCTGCGAGGTCAAGGTCCCGAGAGCATGAGGCTCAAGGAGCTCCTGGAGCGAGTGAAGCAGGGGGCTGTAAGAGAAGTCATATTAGCCACCAGCGCCACGGTGGAGGGGGACGCAACAGCCCTCTATATAGGGCGCATGTTGGCTGACCTAGGTATCAGGACCACCCGCCCTGCTCAGGGTATCCCCAAGGGGGGTGAGCTGGAATATGCCGATGATGTGACCCTCTCGCGGGCGTTTGCTGCACGGAATACCTTGCAGTTTTAATGAGTTTTTTCAGGTGTTTCTGGGCAGGTTTCTCTCAAAAGAGAACGTTCGATGTATTGACTTTAAAGCCAGCTGAGAGATTATAGCCCAGTTCATTTTCCCCGGTAGCTCAGTTGGTAGAGCAGGCGGCTGTTAACCGCCTTGTCGGGGGTTCGAGTCCCTCCCGGGGAGCCAATTGTTCGATTGTGGACAAGGTGGCTCCCTTTTTTTATCTAGCGCGCATCAGCACATCGTATAATCAGTGCAACTTATTCAGTAATTGCTTGAGCACTGAGTTTTGCTTCTGGAAGCGAGCCAACTGCTGCTGCATCTGAGCACGTGTGAGTAGTTCAAGGCGCGCCTCAGAGGATGTGTGCTCAAGCTCTTCAGCCTGTTCCACCAGCTGCTGAAGGATCGAAATCGGATTAGTTGATGACGCGTACATGGAGCTTTCTTCTGAAGAATATTGATCTCTAATGATCTCTATCTCGATCTGTCCGGCAAGTCCGGAGCGTTTTCGATCGCGCTCTTCTGAAGACATGAGGGCCTCCCAAATGACATGTTGGTGACAGGGCGTGTTTATCCGCCTTCTCAACATCAAATACCCGAGTTGGGGGTAGCAAGATCTATTCTCAACTGTGAGACCGGTATCGCTTGTGCCAGATGGTATACAAATGCCGGGAGTTTAGCCGCCTCAACCGTGCCAATAGGGGGGCGGGAGGGGAAAATTTTTCCCTTTGAAGGGGAGAACTAGCTGATCCGGATGGCAGAAACTGCCCGTCTCAGGCATGGTAGATGTGGCTCAGGGAGTCTTGCGTAGAGTGGTGTATGAGCTCAGATTTTTTCGCGATGGCCTTAATTTGGTACGTCGCTTTTCTCTTTAGTACTGTGTGTCATGAGGCTGCTCATGCGTTGGTGGCGAAGTGGGGCGGCGATTCCACTGCCTACGCGGGTGGACAGGTCACCCTTGACCCGATTCCTCACGTAAAGCGGGAACCGTTTGGTTTGGTCGTCATTCCGTGGCTGTGCTTGATTTCAACGCATGGCGCCACCATGTTCGGCTGGGGAAGCGCTCCTATAGACCCGTACTGGCAGATTCGCTATCCGAGGCGAGCAGCAGTCATGGCCTTAGCTGGTCCAGTCAGCAACTTCATTATCGCTTTCCTTGCCGCGGTCGTGATGCACATCGGGATAGCGTATGGGATCTTCGCCCCCACGCTTCCGGTCGTTTCAGTGACGGGAGATACGTTCATCGATGGAGCGGCGATGCTCTTGAGCGTTCTCTTTATTTTGAATGTCATTCTCGGGGTGTTCAATCTTTTGCCCGTCCCCCCTCTCGATGGGTACTCCGTGTTGGGATTGTTTGTTCCCGAGCGTACCTACCTCCAACTCCTTGAGTTCGGGCGTACCTCAGGCTTCTCTATGTTCGGAATAATTTTAGCTTACGTGATATTCCCCAGAGTTGTTGACCCAGTGCTGAATTTGGCGAAATACCTATTTTTTCTCCCGTTGTTTTAAACCACTTCCACGCCTACGATATTCGCTTTCGCGAGGTGGCATTGGAGATCCACCAGGGTTCATTCGGTGCCTCCTTACGACGGGCAGGTCGCTCCCGAGAAATTGTAATTCTCATCGGTGATAACTGAACATATCACCTGACCCCCACCTGAGGTAATTCCAGGTCCGGCCGAGATGAAGGTTCCAAATACTCTGACCGTGCCAGTGTCGTAAGCGGATATTCCTGTTTTCCCGGTGGAAGTGATGACGGTTGAATTGCGGATATCGATCGCGGCGCCACTATCGGCTACCACCACCCCGTCTACAGTCGCCCCGGACGTAGTTGTGCTCTGAAGGTAGCAGTTGTCGAACGAAGCAGTGGCTGAGTTCGCAATAAACACCGTCGGGTTATTATCTGCAGTGTAACTTATCGCGCGGAGACCTTGAGCACGCACATGGGCATCCGATCCGTGGGCCAGAATGGTTGAGGCGTCGCTAACAGACGAGGTGATGTCGAGGAGCGAGTCGAGGATGGTGAAGCCTCCATCAACCAGCACGCCTTGCGATGCTTGACCCGATAGTTTGACTACGACATCGTATACCTCAGCTTGGGCGTTTTGATGTATGTCGATCCCGGTAACATTAACTGCATTGACCATATCGATCCTTGCTCGCCGCACACGCAAACTTCCAAAGTTGACATCGAGTCCGGTCACAGCCCCAGGAATACTAGTCAGATCTCCCTCAATCGAAATATCCTCCATATTTGCCGTAGCGCCTGATGTATTGAGTCGAATAAACATGGAGACGAGTGAAGTCGATGGTTTTAGGGTGAGCCTTGAGATTGTGACGTTGTCTGAAATGAGAAGCCCCGTGGTCCCCGGCACAAGCAGAATCGTTGAGCCGGTCCCACTTCCCTCTAAGCGCACATTGGCTGGAACTGTATCTGAGGAGGCAGAGAGTGGATACGAGCCTGGTCCAACTTTCACCACCACAGGATTGGTTGCGGTTGGCGTCAAGGCGGACGCCGCGGCGAGCGCGTTCGTTATCGTCGTATAGGGCGCGCCAGATGTCGCGACATGAATTACTCGAGCGGGCTGAGGGATCGCGTCTACCGATCCTTGCAGGGATGCAATGTCTCCCTGAGCGGTTGTCATGTTACTCTGCAAGGACGTCACACTACTCTGCAGAGTTGTGACGTTGCCCTGAAGGGATGTAACGTTACCTTGAAGAGATGTCGCGCTCCCCTGGAGGGAGGTCACACTCCCTTGAAGCGTTGTTACGGAACTTGAGATCGGGTCGATTCGAGAGTTGTACGAGGAGCTAGCGAATCTTGTCTCGTTCGCCTTGCATTTTGATCGAGTCACCATCTTTCCAGTCGTGCTGTTAAGGCACACCAACTGAGGAGTCGTGCTTTCGGCAACTCCAGTGGTTGGCAACAGGGCAAAAATTGTCGTTAGGAGACTAACTATTTTTGCTGCACGCATGATCGATCCTCCGTTTGATCTCTTTGCTGGACCAGCATGCTGACAGTATCCGTTGATACGTGAGCCCAGCTCTATCTCTGTAATGATGAACGCTAAGGGCAGAAAGACACTTCTCGCAATAGGAAAAGGAGATTTTAGTTGTTTGTGTCAAGATCAAGGAGGGGAGCATGCTGGCTCTCGTGCTCGTGCGGAGCTGAATCCGCCGACTAGGTCATTATCGCTGCGGCGTGCCTAACCGTTCCTCTGTTGTCTAACCGGGGCGACCGGTCTCTTCTGCCTTTGTTTTGACCGCCTTCTACCCCTTGGTGATGGTTGACAGGTTGGGCAGATATGGGTCCCCCGTTGAGCTACAACTAGGCGCGCGATGGTGTCACGGCACCGAGAGCATTTCTTGCCATCTCTCCCGTATACCCGAGGGCGGTACATCCCGCCATCGACCACACCATCTCCAAAGTCGCACCCTAATTTCTCAATCGCTTCTCTGAGGGTCTCTTGAATAGCGCGGTGGAGGTGGCGAATATCTTTGTCAGCGAGTTTATCCGCTTGAGTCAGAGGATTCACTTTAATTTTCCAGAGGACTTCGTCGACATAGATGTTTCCAAGGCCCGCGATGACACTTTGATCGAGGAGGATAGGTTTAATTCTTCCTGACTTTTGAGAGAGCGCACTGTAGAGAGCCTCTGGTGTAAAAGAGTCTTCGAGTGGCTCAAGACCGAGGTGTCCCACAACTTGGTTTGGGTCTTCGCAGAGGGTCATGCGCCCAAATTTTCTGGTGTCATTGAAGCGAATGCTTTTTCCTGAATCGAGCTCAAGGCACACCCGATCATGAAGAGCTATGGAAAAATCTGTAGGGATAACATCAAGTGATCCACTCATGCGTAGGTGTGTGAAGAGGAACAGGGTGCGTTCTCCTCGAAGACGCATGCCAACGTATTTTCCCCGACGGAAGAGAGATTCAATGATGGCGCCCGCGACCTGCGTTGTGAAGAGAGAGGGATCAAGTGGTGATACCGTACGAGCCCACGAAACATGTCCCTTTACGATACGTTGCCCCTCAACCCGTTCTCGCAGGTAGTCTACGGTAGCTTGAACCTCTGGTAATTCCGGCATCGCCCTCTCGTCCGCGCATTATTCTCACGGGGTACCCTCAGGGTACCCATCAGACGTTGGTTTTATAACAGGATGGCGTTGTTTTAGCCCTATTTCCTGGCTGTGTATTGGTCGGACATATGCAACTCCCTGTATTTATTACTGCCATGGCTGTGCCGTTGGACCAGAGGGGCAAGGGCGCGTCCTAACCCCTTATTTTTATCAGGGAAAGTGTCGATTCTA
>JALRCK010000158.1:3824-5709 GCA_023262305.1 Deltaproteobacteria bacterium | reverse complement strand
GTTGGCAAGGGTAGAGGGATTTTTTGCTTAATAAATATGTCGACGATATTTGGCACCACGAACGTGACCAACCCCACCACAACCAAAACGCAGAAGGAGAACATCAAGAGAGGGTAGAAGAGAGCTGCGATGATCTTTCTTCGCAGCGCCATCTGTCCCTCATAGTAGTCAGCAAGGTTGTCGAGAACGGTATCAAGGGTACCGGAAGCCTCGCCGGACTGAACCATGTTGACGTAGAGGCGAGGGAATACCTTGGGGTAGGCTCCGAGAGCTTTGGCGAGGGAGCTTCCCTGTTCAACGCGTTCTTTGATGTCGACGACGATTCGCTTGAGAATGGCTGAGTCGAGCTGATCGCTGAGAGAGGCGAGCGCTGAAACGAGTGGGAGCCCTGCGTTTGAGAGTGTTGCAAGAAGGCGAGTTGCCAATGTGAGGTCCTTAAGGGACACGCGGTCGCCGAAGAAATTTTTAACGTCCTGCTTGTTCTCTTTGGCGGCTTTGTTCGATTCCTTGATATCGGTGGGGAATATGTTTTGAGTGCGGAGCTTGGCACGGGCGGCGCGCAGTGTATCGGCGTCCACCAGCCCCTTGACCTTCTTGCCCGACGCGTTCAGCGCTATGTATTCGTATATCGGCATACCGTGTGCCTAGCCTTTCGCGCCTAATCGATTACACAAAGTCATCGTGGGTAGCCAAGATTACCTCTTCAACCGAGGTGACCCCTTGGAGCACCTTGCGTCCACCATCCATGCGGAGGGTGCTGAACCCGCGCTTCATGGCCGATGTTTTTATTGAATTGGAATCGAGACGACCGATGATCTGGCTTCGAACCTCATCGTCGATCACCAAGATCTCATGAATGCCGAGGCGCCCAGCGTATCCGCTTCCCTGACAGTGCGGGCATTGGGAAGCTCCCGGACGGAAGATCTGGCGATTCGAGACCTTTGACGGATCAAGTCCGATCTCTCTCAGCTCTTCATCCGTGATCTGTCCGGGGACTTTGCAGTGCTTGCAGAGGCGTCGAACGAGACGTTGCGCAACTACCGCCAAGAGACTGGATGAGACGAGGAACGGTTCAACGCCCATATCGATCAATCGTGTGACAGCTCCAGCGGAGTCGTTCGTGTGGAGTGTTGAGAGCACCAGGTGTCCCGTGAGTGACGCTTGGATCGCAATCTCCGCAGTCTCTCCGTCTCGAATTTCTCCGACCATCACGACATCTGGGTCTTGTCGAAGAATCGCGCGTAACCCGCTCGCGAAGGTGAAATCGATCTTTGAGTTGATCTGCATCTGCCCCACGCCATCGAGTTGGTACTCGATCGGATCTTCAACGGTAAGAATATTGAGGTCGGGCTTATTAATGTAGGTGAGGCACGCGTAGAGTGTAGTTGTTTTTCCGGATCCTGTGGGTCCTGTCACAAGCACGATACCGTTGGGCTTCTGAAGGAGCTTCTTCATCAGGTTCGCGTTGCCCTCATCGATACCGAGCTGGTCAAGGTCGAGCACTGCCCCTGATTTGTCGAGAAGACGCATCACGATCCGCTCGCCGAACTGAGTGGGTACGGTCGATACACGGATGTCCACGTCTTTGCCCGCGATCTTGAGTCCGATACGTCCATCTTGCGGGAGGCGTTTCTCGGCGATGTTGAGTCCCGCCATGACCTTGACGCGGGAGATGATGGATGCTTGGAACGACTTGTCCTCAGACGCTACGTCGTAGAGCACTCCGTCCACTCGGAAGCGCACCTTGAGGCGCTCCTCGAAGGGCTCGATGTGCACGTCCGAGGCCCGTTCAGAGCTCGCTTTAAAGATGATCGCGTTGACGTAGCGGATGATCGGCGCGTCGTCATCATCAGAATCCGTCACGTCGATCTTAAGTTGGGCGTTG
>JALRCK010000158.1:0-3814 GCA_023262305.1 Deltaproteobacteria bacterium | reverse complement strand
GAAATCCTCCTCGTCCTTATTGTTGGAGTCGCTCAGGTTGTTTGAGCGGTCGGACATGAGGCTGGTGCGGATTGAGTTAATCGCCTTGGTTACCTCATCGGGCGAGGTAACGAGTACTTTGATTGGGCGCTCGTAACAGACGCGCAACTGGTCGATCGCCTCAACATTGAGGGGATCCGCTGTTGCCACGACAACGTGTGAGTTATCACCACCTATCGGAACGGTCAAAAATTGTCTTCCCCATGAGCCCGCGATCCGATCGAAATCGCCTCTCACTGGATCTCGGGGAGGAGAGGGATCGGGGAGTCGGTCTGTGTACTGCATACCCAGGAACTGGGCGAGCACCTTCCCTTGCGCTCCATCTGGCGGCGGTGTTGGCGCCTCAGGTGTTGTGTGTGGCGGATGTGTCATCGGGATCCCTTCTTAGCCCATGGTCCTTTGCCGAGGTTCATTATCTCGTACGGAGAGAGAGAGTACCAGGCATCCAATCGGGGGTAGTCGAGTTGAGCAGCTTCCTGTGATGGATAGGCTGAACGGATCCGTACCGGGATCTTTTGGCCGTTCCACGAGTACACATAGTCCTGCCTGGCGCCGAAGAATCCCTTCGCTTGATCAGGGGTATCTGCCGCGATGAGGAGTCCGCCGATGCCGTGAGAACCTTTAGCGAGGAAGGGGAGGTCCTTTTTAGCGTCCTCCTTACGGGCGAGCTCTACGACTAGGAATGTCCCCTGAGAGGCTTGCGGTGCGCCCTTTTGGGTGGCTGATGGCTTCAACGACGAGCGTGGAGAGGATGATGAGGGGAGCGAGTCGAGATCCAGCACGTTCGAGGGAGCGCCACTTTGAGCATCGAGGTCGAGGGTTCGACGACCGGGATCATCCACGATGGTGTGCGCCTCTTTCGGAGCGCGCACAGCTTTTCCAGCGCCGCCGTCGATATACTTCTGTGGCGGGAGGATCGTTCCGGGCTTTGGTCCTTCATACGGAATCGACTCGGCGACCTTGTCGATGCGATCGTTCTCTAGGGTTGCATTACGCTTAGGCTCGATCTCGTAGTGCGTGATGACGTCCTCCATACGATCGCGCCCCTCGATGGTAGCATCGCGAGCATCGAACTGATCCTTCACGATTCGGGGGGTGAGGAAGATGAGGAGGTTTTGTTGCAGCCGAGCTTGCGTGTTAGCCTTGAAGGCGTGCCCAAGCACGGGGATATCCTTGAGGTATGGAACGCCTTCATCTGTCTCTCCAACGTCATCAGAGATAAGACCTCCTGTAACGATCATCTGCCCATCTTTCGCGATAATCGTTGTCTCGCTCTGACGCTTTCGTGTGGTTGGACCAAGCGTTGAGTTGATGGTGGACTCGTCAAGTGCAGAGACCTCGGTAAACACCTTGAGGGTCACATAGTCTCGTGAACTTATCTGAGGTGTGATCCTCAGGGTAATACCAACGTCCTGTCTGTCTACCTGGTTGAAGGTGTTGTTCAAGTTCGTTGCATTCGTCGAGGTGCTTGCAAGGAATGGAACGTTCTTACCCACTACGATCTGCGCCTCCTCGTTATCTGTGGCGAGAATAGTTGGAGCGCTCAAAAGGTTCACGTTGTTGTTCCTTTGAGCTGCCGACATAAGGATGCTCTGTGTCGGAACGGTAATTCCACCTGGAAGCGTGAGGGATCCGGCGCTGGCTGCTGCAAGGGTGAGTCCTTGGAGCTTCGTTGGATCAGCGAAGAGGTTGTTGAGGCTGTTAGCGCTTGCGAAGTCGCTCTTAATCAATCCTCCACCGTCGGCCCCACCGGTTGAGCCCATGAATGATGTGCTCGTTCTGATGCTGTGATCGATAGAGACCTCAAGGAGGGTTGCCTCCACGAGGGCTTGTCGGCGCTTGACGTCGATCTGGGTAAGAAGGCTGCGGATACGCTCATAATCGAGCTTGCTCGCAGCGATGATCAGCGAGTTTGTTGCTGGATCGGCGGTAATGGTGATGTTGTCTCCCAGCTGCGTGGAGGTTGGACCCTGCTGTTGACCTGAGGAGCCTCGCTTTCCACTGCCGCTACCGAAGCCGCCACCGCTTGATGATCCGGTTGAGCCTTGACCGCTCAAACCGGAACCCCCTGAACCGGAGAGCCCACTCTGAGAGGAGTTGCTTCCAAACGCGCCGCCGCCGCTTTTCCCGGAGGTTGACGCTCCACCGCCACCTGCCAGTCCGGAGAGAACCTGTGCGAGCTCTTCCGCGTTGGCGTGTTGGCACCGATACACATAGAACTTGTTTCCAGAGAGATCGATCTTGCTGTCGAGCTGGGCGATCAGCGCGCGTACGCGAGCAGTTGTATCTCCATCAGCAACGACGATGATTGAGTTTGTTCTTTGGTCAGCGAGTATCTTTGGCTCAAGCCCGCGAGCGGAAACGGTCTTTCCGCCGGTACCGAGACGTGGTGCTCCCCCTGGAGGTGGAGGTGCGCCACCTGCCGCTGGATCGCCGATTGAGGCACGGGTGAGGTCGGAGCTGCCGCCGTCTTTCTTGCCGTTCTCGCCAAGAATATCAGCAAGCTTCTGCGCGATGTCCTCGGCGTCAGCGTACTGGATCGGGATGATCGTCATTTCGCGGTTAGAGAAGGGGACATCGAGCTCGTCGACGAGCTTGATGAGGCGCTCGATGTTGTCTTCGGAATCGATGATGATGAGCGAGTTGGTGCCTGTGTAAGCGTTAACTAACCCATCTCCAGAGACCAACTGCGAGAGGATCTGTTGGATGTCTTGGGAGTTGACGTACTTCAGGTTTACCAAACGAGTGACAACCGCGGCTGAGGGTGTCTCCGTTCGAGACTCCGTGAGAGTTGGAATCGTTGATTGTCGGGCTTCTTTTGATGGAACGATCTTCCAGATGTTGTCGCCGATGGGAACCGAGCTAAAGCCCTTCAACGCGAGAACGGAATCGAGGATGCGGAGAGACTCCTCCGCAGAGACCTTGCCGGGAAGGTAGATGGAGACCTTGCCACGAACTTTTTCGTCGAGGATGAAGTTGCGCTTAGTCTTGCGGGAGAAGATGCGCACGATTGACGCAATGTCGGCGTTCTTGACGTTGATCTCGGTGTTCGAGTCCTTGGCGTATTCATCACTCGGCTTTTGCTGAGCGGGGACGTTCCCATCGGGACGGGGCTGAGCGACAACGGGAGCGATGATACTCTGGCCTATCAAGGCGCCCGCTACCACGGCTTTCATGAGGTCCGATACACGTTTCATGCGTTACCTTATCGTATACTTAAATTCACGGTCTTGTTTCTCTCGCTCGAGGATGAGGTTGATACTGCGCTCTTGCTTCAACTGCTCAAAAAGTTTCAAAGCTTGCGTGATGTCGGCGAGGCTATTGCCGTTAATCGACTTGAGGATGTCGCCGTTCTTGAGGCCGATCTTCTCATAGAGGCTGCCGCTCTTGATCGCAAAGAGGCGGAGTCCGATTGACCGTCCATCTTTGAAGTAGGGAACCGCGCGGGCTTGGGTTAGCAGGAGAGGGAGGTTCTCCAGTCCCTTGTCGAGCTCCGCCTCATCAACTACGTAATCGTCTCCTTGGTTGGCAATACCTGCTCCCGGACCAGCATCAGGTCCGCCGAACTCGTCAAGCTTCAAAACCTCTAACTTTCCGAGGCGCTCGATCTCAACTCTGTCCTGATAAATCTTTTTGAGGGTTGCTTGATCGAAAACGGAATCACCGATGAGGAACATGTCCTGGTTCTGTTTCTTCTTGTCCTCGATGATTGCGTACGGCTCCTGGCCGGCGGTCACGAAGGTGCCGATAAGGGTGAGGCTGAGGGGGCTTGGGG
>JALRCK010000157.1 GCA_023262305.1 Deltaproteobacteria bacterium | reverse complement strand
TTATGCCTCAGGGGCTTGATGTCAGGGATGTCGAGGAGTCAGTAGGCGTTAGTTCCCCTCTCTTTTCTGACACCGTGGGCGAATTCGTCATTTCAGCTCTTCTCGGGGAGGCGCTCTCATCCCAGACGCGCGGGGAGGAGTGCGCACAGGGCTGGAGACGTGATCGGATCGCTGTGTTCAAGGATGGTGATATGAGAACTCTCTCATGGATGAGTGAATGGGACTCTGAGGAGGAGGCCCGAGAGTTTTCTGAGTGCTATCGAGAGATGTTGAAAGGTCGTTATCAAAAAGATGTGCAGGGTCTGTTTGTCACGGTGGCGCCGGGCAAAAGTATGAGGGTGGTTCTTGAAGCAACACGGGTCTCCGTGAGCGTGAAAGTCGCGGGCACGTAAGAGGCTCAGGGGTAGCCACACTCCGCACGCAGTGCATCCTCAAGGCGCGGATACAAAAACTGATACCTACTCTCTAGTAAACGCGTTGGTACCACTCTACTACTCGCAAGAAGTGCAGCATCGGCGACCTCGCCGAAGATGCTGCGCAACGCTACAGCTGGCACCCGCATGACGGTAGGGCGGCACAGAATCCTTCCGAGAGTTTTTGTAAATTCGTTGTTCGTGACACTCTCTGGCGCGACCGCATTAAACGCTCCACGCATCGAGGTGGTATAGATAGCGTGCTCAACGACGCCAAGAAGATCCTCCAAAGCGATCCAGCTCATGTATTGATTACCACTACCAAGCGCGCCACCAAGACCAAAGGTGAAAGCGGGCAGCATCTTCTTGAGGGCCCCTCCGGCTGCATTGAGCACCGTGCCTATTCTTAGATGAACGAGCCGCGTAGAGTCCCTGAGGGCGTCAAGCGAGCTCGATTCCCAGGCCGCGCAGGTCTCGGCAAGAAAGCCAGCACCAACGGAAGATGATTCATCAACAATCCGCTCACCCGTATCGCCGTAGAAACCGGTGGCTGACGCCATGAGTACGGCTTCGGGCTTGCGCGAGAGCTGTAATATCGTCTTACACAGGAGCGATGAGCTTTGCGTGCGGCTCTCAAGGATCTCGCGTTTGTATTCAGCGGACCATCGTTTGCCCACAAGATTGGCTCCGCCAAGGTGAATGACTACATCAACGCCCTCAAAGACGGTGGGGTCGAGAACTCCACCCGTAGGATCCCATGAGCGCTCGCTCTCGTTGAGAGGGGGGTGACGCACTAGTTTTAAAACTTTGTGCCCCGCGGTGGAGAGGAACGCTGCGAGCGCTGAGCCGATGAAGCCTGAAGAGCCGCTGATGAGGATCGTTTTCCGTGGCTCTTTTTTCCAGCGAGCGTGGAGTTCAAGATCGCTTGCAAGAACGTGGTGTCGATATCGAAACAGCCGTGAAAGCTCTCTCTGTATGAATGGATCTGCTAGGGAGAGCCTCAATGGTGCCCGAAAGTGGACCTCGTCACGCATCGTGCAGGAGTTGGTGCCTTGAGATATGAAACGATGCGTATGCCGCCATTCGGCGAAGGGACCGGCAACCTGCTCGTCGCAGAATTGTTCGTTCTCTCGGTAATCTTTGTGGATAAGTTTCCAGGAGAGGCTGACAGGACCGACGAGTGGGAGCGCAATTTCAATTGTTTCACCGTCGCGTAACGATCGCGGAGCTTTCACCATGCGCACGGGGCGCCACGGTGGGTTGAATCGCTCAAAAGCGCCGGCGCGGGTGTGCCACGCGAATACCTCCTCAACGGGATAGGGTAGAGTGCTCTCCCACCGAAAGGTCGGGTCGGTCACGGTGTTATCCTACGACGCGTTTCGCGATCTCGCTCGCGCTTTTACCGTCATACTGACCAGCGTAGTTGTCTTTGAGGTGCTTCATCACAAGGTTGAGCGCCAATCCAGGGGTGCTTTCTTTGAGGTGCACGATAATTTTTTCAAGCTCATCACTTGAGAGCTGTTTTGGAAGAAAGTTTTCTAACACCGCGATCTCAGCTTGTAGTTTGGCTTTCTGCTCAGCACGACCAGCCTGCTCCTCGAATTGAATCGCCTCAAGGCGCTTCTTCACCTCTCGTTGAACGACTTGCAAGCACTCTGTGGCGCCGAGATCCTCTATCGACTTCTGCATCTCTTCGTACTGAATCTCGGTTAGGACAGAGCGAATTGTGTCGAGACTGATCTTATCTTTGGCTTTCATCGCGCCTTTGAGCGCTTCTTTGAGAGTTGCTTTCATAGTTTGTCGTCTTAACGTGCGAAGGATAAAAGGGCAACTGACTAGGCGGTCTTGGCTTCGTAGGATTGAATGAACTCCTGAAGCTTCTTCGCCGTCTCAGCACTGATCAAGTGCTCGGTTTTACATGAGTCGATCTCTGCCTGCTCCGGCTTAACTTTCAAAATATTTGCCAAGAAGTTGTACAGGAGCTTCTTTCGCATGAGCACCGCTTTAGCTACTGCCTCTCCCTCTTCGGAGAGCGCTAGGAACTTGTTCTCATCCTCGATGATCAGGTTCTTGGCCTTGAGCGACTTCAAGTTGATGGAGGCGCTTCCGGTCGTGATGTTCAGCTCGCGGGCGACATCGGTTACTCGGGCATATCCGCGCTTCTCACGAAGCTCAAGAATCGCGAGTAGGTGATGCGCAGCGCTGTGAGTGATGTTGTTCTCTTCAAATTTCTTCCAGATATCCATAACCTTACCTCCCTAGAGCTTTGTGAAGCGTGGCTGGTTCAACGTCAGAATTTTAAAGTTGACGGATTTGTTCAACTACTGTTGGGACGGTACTAAAGTTTGTTATGTATGTCAAACTTTTGTTTCTTTACCTAAAGCCTTGGTTGGGTAGAAGGACTATAGTGCGGGGAGGGGCGTTGCGGTCTGGGACCACTCACCGGCGTGTTGGGTTGAAAAGAGTCGCGAAGTAACTGATTATGGGGACCCCTTATGTCCTATCTGTTCACCAATTTGCGCTCAGTATGCCTTTGCATTGGGCTGGTGCTGCCCTTGGTATTAACGCCTGCTCAAGATGCTGCTGCAATCGAGGAGCCTGGTGTTATGGCAGCCCAAGATGTTGGAATATATACCGAATTGGGCTCCAAGGTTAACCTCGACCGACCCTTTACCGACGTTAACGGCGTTACAAAAAGTCTGAGGGAGTTTGCCCTTCCGGATAAGCCGATAGTAATTGCGCCGGTCTACTACAAGTGCCCTCGTTTGTGCGGTCTTCTTCTCAACGGGGTGTATGATTTACTAAATGAGCTTCCCTTAAAACTTTCTCAGGACTACTCAGTTCTCGTGGTTGGGTTCGATCCTACCGAGACGCCGCAGGACGCCAGAGTTGTGATGGATAAGTTCAACTCAAGACTTGAAGGTGCCGCGAGGGCCGGTAGTTCAGGGATACAATACTTAGTGGGGACTCCGGAGAATGTAACGGCGCTCATGGGTGAATTAGGATTCAAGTTCGTCCGAGATGGTGTCGATTTTGCTCACTCAGCAGCAGTTATGATATTGACCTCAGGTGGTTACATCTCGCAGTATTTCACCGGGATAATGTTCCCGTCGTGGGATGTGCGCCTTTCGTTAGTCGAAGCCTCCAAGGGAGGAATTGGCACTGCAATAGATCATTTTCTGCTCTACTGCTTCCGATTTGATGCAGTGAAAGGTAGATATACGTGGGCGGTGTTGGGATTGCTGCGAGTTGGCGGTGTTCTAACGCTGATCGGCCTTGGTCTCGTGTACTATTTCTTCGGGCGGAACCGACGTGGTTCAGTCGCGAGCTAACTGAGACCGCTGGAATTTTTTAGGAGTATCGATAGAGACTGGTATGTTGGGATTGTTAGGAGAGCAAGGCTCGGACTTTGCGCACAAGGTAGATTTCGCTCATGACGTTGTGACGATCATCTCAGTCATTTGCACGGTTGCGATTGTGGGAGTGATGCTCTACTTCGCCATCATCTATCGCCAAAGAGATGGCAAGGATCACGATACGCCTCGCATCGAGGGCGACAACACCCTTGAGGTAATATGGACTGTGTTCCCAACATTAGTGTGTATCTGGGTTGCATGGCTTGGATACGATTCCTTTGTTGATCTTCGTACGCCTCCCGCGAATTCAATGGAGATTAACGTAACAGGTCGCAAGTGGGCCTGGGACTTTACCTACAAGAACGGAAAGAGAACCACAGGAGAGCTCGTCGTACCAGTTGATGAGCCCGTTAAGCTCGTGATGACGGCTAAAGACGTTCTTCATTCATTCTTTGTTCCGGTGATGAGAACCAAGGCTGACGTTATCCCTGGAAGATACACCTTCGAGTGGTTCCGTCCGATCAAAACTGGAGACTTCCAGGTGTTTTGCACTGAGTACTGCGGTAACGAGCACTCACGAATGATGGCTCGCTTGAAGGTTCTTCCAAAGGCTGAGTTTGAGCGGTGGCTTGCTGATGACAGCGAAGCCAAGAAGCTCGCTTCTCTCAAGCCCTCCGACCGAGGAAAAGAGCTCTATGTTTCTAAGCAGTGCGTTACATGCCACAGCTTGGACGGAACCCCACGAGTTGGACCAACATGGCTTAAGATATTCGGACGCGAGGGCAAGCTCGCAGACGGAACAACCTACAAGGTTGATGAGAACTACATTCGTGAGTCGATTCTTCAGCCGCAAGCGAAGGTGGTGCAAGGCTACCCAGCAATGGGAATGCCGAGCTACCAAGGACAACTCTCTGATGATGACATCACTGGTCTTATTGAATTTATGAAGACGGTTGACGGAACTCAGAAGGTTGAGGTTGCCCCAGCTCTTCCTAAGAAGAGCGCGGCCTCTACCGCTGGGATGACTCCAGCCGAGAGAGGAAAAGCCCTCGTCAATGACTCCGGCAATCTCTGCGCCACATGCCACAGCATCGATGGTTCAGCGATGGTCGGTCCATCATTCAAGGGACTCTACGGACGTAAAGAGAAGTTATCCGATGGATCCGAGGTTACGGTTGATGACGCTTACATTAAGGAATCAATCTACAAGCCGGCCGCCAAGATCGTGCAAGGATACGGTCCTGTTATGCCAGCCATGTACGAGGGTAAGCTCTCGGATTCGGACGTAGCAGATATCATCGAGTACATTAAGACGCTCAAATAAAGGGTAGTAACTATGGCAGCGCACGCAAAGACAGCAAACGAGGAACTCAACTACCTCAATTGGCAAAAAGGATTGTGGTCGTGGTTCTCATCGACGGACCACAAACGGATCTGCTTCCTTTACCTCTTTACCATCATGATCTTCTTCATCGCTGGCGGACTCGCTGCGATGGTGATGAGAACCGAGTTGGCTTTCTCCGGGTCTCAGATCATCACGGATCCACACACCTACAACGTGTTCTTCACGATGCACGGTGTGTTCATGATCTTCCTCTTCGTCGTTCCTGGTATTCCAGCGACTTTAGGAAACTTCCTCATCCCGCTTATGATCGGAGCGAAGGACGTGGCGTTCCCGCGCCTTAATCTCTTCAGCTATTACGTGTACGTAGTCGGAGCCTTGATCGGCGCATACGCGATGTTGGATCCCGTCGATACGGGGTGGACGTTCTATGCACCATACAGCACGACAACGAGCACATCGGTAAGCTTGATGGTTCTCGCCGCTTTCGTTCTCGGGTTCTCCTCTATCCTTACGGGTCTAAACTTCCTCGTTACTATCCATCAGCTTCGAGCTCCTGGAATGACTTGGATGCGACTTCCGGTGTTCATCTGGGCATCGTACGCCACAGCCGTCATTCAGACGGTGGCGACACCTGTAGTAGGAATGACGCTTCTCCTGATCATC
>JALRCK010000156.1 GCA_023262305.1 Deltaproteobacteria bacterium | reverse complement strand
TCCCAGTAGCGGGGCTCAAGATCAGAGGCTCCCTCGCCGAGCTCACAGGTCGGGGTGCGAGCCCGCACGGTGGTGTCGATCCCCTGCGAAGGGATCTGAATACGCCAAGCGAGTGGATATCGCCCCCTCGTTGAAGGGCTCGTCCACTCATCGCTTGGAGTAAGGATAATCCCCTCTTGGGGAACGCTCTGTGACCGCCCCTCCTTGAGGATACTCGCTGAGGCAAACGAGGTTCCTCCCTCGGCATTGCGCAATCGGAAGACGGTGAGGCTTCGTCCATCTTTCAACATGAGCCCCATCCAGTCCCACCCGACCTGGTCGGGAGAGAGCGTGTTACTCATAAATTCGTGGTCCATCCAACCGAGCCCATGAACGGGTGTGACCCCGGAGCTCGTTCTGACCTCTCCTTTGAAGGGGATTCGAGCAAGCGAATAGTAGTGAGAGGCACAAGTTTCGCACGTTCCCTTCCTGCTGTATCCGTTTGAGCCCTGCAACCACGGGGTACCATCCGGGATCCCTGAGAGGCGCACCTGGATCTCGCCTCCTTTGACGGGAGAGAACCTTAGGATGTGGCTTCCCGCTATCGCCTCAGCAAGCCACTCACCTGACCACACCTCAAGGGTGTGCCTACTACTTCCGGCAGCGCCGAGGAGCGCTCCACCCTTGCGGGAGCTCACATGGGTCACCCCCGTTGCGAGGTCGGTCAACGCTGCATGGGCGAGATACTCACTCATAGCCTCTGGATTCGGGCTCTCCTGACGCCGAAAGAAGGTTAGCTGAAATCCGTACCGTGGGGGATCGCGGAAGGGCTCAGCATCAACATCGTAGAGCTGCCCGGTGTAGTACCACCACTCAGTCTGGAATCCTTGGTGCGAAGCATGGTCACGAGGAAACTCGAAGGGATACCCTGCCTGAGCGTGACGAAAAGATGGCTGTGGTGTTTGTGCACTCGCTGACGAGATGCACCAAAAGCCGATTAGGAAAACGAGAGCTGTGAGAAAACGATCGACCATG
Organism: Deltaproteobacteria bacterium; assembly: GCA_023262305.1. Lineage (GTDB taxonomy): Bacteria > Bdellovibrionota_C > UBA2361 > UBA2361 > OMII01 > OMII01. Next base: position 4,805 of record JALRCK010000156.1, on the reverse strand, counting down.
ACATACCTATTCATCTGACAACGTGGCCTCGCGAAGAGTGCGGTTCAAAAATACCCGTGCAGCCACCCCTACGACTACCGCGACTGCCACGATGAATCCAAGGGCGATAATCACTGGAACGATTGAGAGGCTAAAGGAGAGCGACCACCCGAATGATCGTGGGTTTACCAGGGCGGTTAGTCCCCACCCAAGACCCACCCCTCCAACCAACCCGACGAGCACCGGCAACGCACACACTACGGTGCTCTCTACCACATGGGCTACGACGATCTCACCGGGTGAGCACCCAAGCACATGCATCGTCTTTATCTCCCGCCGGCGCTCCCACAGGTGTTGCAAAGCCGCGAGCATCAAACCGAGGAGCGCTATCCCGAAGACTATCCAGCGGATACTCAGCGTGATCCGGAAGGTTCGATCAAAGAGAGTTACCACAAGGTCGCGCAGCTCTCGATTATCCCGCACAATTCCCAAAGCCCCCACAACCTTGTGAACGCGATCCCGTGCCGCACTCACACCCTCGGAGGGCTCTAGGTCGATCGTAAGGTTTTCGGGACGGTGTCCAGGATACCGTGCCAAGAATCGAGTGGTATCGATATGAAGCAGCGGATGCTCCGTTCCGAATTCCTGAATGATCGCCACGATGTTGAACGACTGCTCATCCACCGTAATCACATCTCCGACCCTCACGCCAAGTTTTCTCGCTGCGCTCTCGCTCGCAAGGGCGGCGGTCCCCGCGATGAGCGCCTCGCGGTCAAGCGATCCGGAGCGAAGAACATAGATGCCTCGATCAATCTGGGCTCCAAGGTCGGATGCACTCATCATGAGAGGGCGCCCTTGATACGAAGTCATCGTCTCGTAGTACGGTATGACTCGATGAACCCCCTGTACCCGCGAGATCTCCTCAGGGAGGTGTGGGGCGATCCGGGCCTCATTCCCCTCGCCCTCAAGAGCAGCAGAAACGAAGAGGTCACCCTGAAGACGCTGCGCGGTCCAGCCTTCAAGGGTAGCTCGAAAGCTTCCAACCATAAGCGAGAGGGCGCATATCAGGGTCATGCTGACGCTCGCCCCGGTCGCTCCAAGAAGAAAGTTTCTTCCGTTGGTGGTGATACCACCGCGAGCAAACCAGACAAAGAGCGATTCCCCAACCCCTGTTAGGGCGCGCGGTGCTATCAGGATCACAAACGGTGTCAGGCACACAACACTGAGGATACAGGTCGCAACGAAGGTATAGGCTAGAATCGTAGAGGTTGACCAGTAGGCGGCCAGGCCAACAACAACACTAAGAGCTACCCCGCACAGGGCGCACGGAACCGCCCACACAGCGCGAATCGGCTGCGCCTGTCGGAATGCTGCGCGAGTGCCGATCGCCGGCGAAACGTGCACGGCCTCAATTCCTCCAAAGATCGCTCCAACAACGCACAACGCGACCATTCCAGCGACAACCGCACATCGCTCGATGACGTGGTACGACGATCTCGCTCCCAGAGAGAGGCTGTAGATGTCCTGCGCGGTTTGGAGAAAGAGTTCGGTAATTCTGACGGTAACGGGCTCACCTATCGTTACCCCCAAGAACGCCCCGATCGCCGCTATCATGGCAGATTCCTTCACAACGGCAGAGAGGCAGGCGAATCTCCCCACCCCCAGGGTTCTCAGGATAGAGAGCTCGCGCGCGAGGTTCCGGAGGCTTAATTGAGTCGCCTGCGAAACAAGGAGGGCGCACACAAGAAGGGTCATCGCCGCCATGATCATGACGTTAAATCTGTATGCAGCCACGAGGCTCTCGCCCCGGTCGATCCGAGTTCGAGCGGTATCGACCTGCAGTGGTATGCTCGTTGTCATGCAGGTCGAGAGCCACTCGGCAAGGGGCTGACGATAAACGTCCGCGGGTTGATTCCCAAGAGGGCGTACGAGGAGAGCATCAATCAGAGGTTCCCCTCCCTCTCGAGAGAACCAGGCGAGGGGTACCACGGCAGAGATCGCTGGTAGCGCCTCTGACAATTCGCTGGTGCCCGCAACCTCTCCGGTGAAACGAGATTCGCCGACTCGAAGCTCAAGTGGGGAGCCCGGGGCGAGGTTGAGGTCGTGCATGGCGCGGTGAGAGAAGAGGATCGTCCCCTCGGACCGGCTCTGCAATCCCTCACCCCCACCTGCCGTAACGCCGATGACTGAGATCGCCCTTGAGAGGCTACCGCTCATGACCTCGCCCACCTCCCGCCGATACGCGGCTATCTCAAAACGTGCACCGAGGGGCGCAAGGCATCGGTCGAGCGAATGGAGAGAGATCCTACCACCACGCGGTGTGACCGTGAGTGGATACGCATCGGCGGAGTATCCCAGAGATTCTTCAAACGATTCGACCCCTGCTACGCTGACTCGCACAACCGAGGAGATTAAGGTGGTTGCAAGCGCAACGGCCCATACGAGTAGTACGAGCCGAACCGGATTCTGGATAACGCGGCGTGCAATGAACCGGCGAAAGAGCCACTTCGGCATTCGACTACTGCTCAATGGCACCGTCCTTCATCCGCACAACGCGCGAGCATCGGGTAATAGCAAGTTCACTGTGAGTCGCCATGAGTAGGGAGACCCCCTGCGAGCATTGCTCTCGCAGCAGCTCAAGCACCTCCTCTCCGGTGCGTGAATCGAGGCTGCCCGTAGGTTCATCCGCAAGGATGACGAGAGGCTTGTGTACAACTGCTCGAGCGATTGCAACCCTCTGCATCTCCCCTCCCGAGAGGGAGAACGGCATGGCGGCGATCCGATGCCCGAGCCCTACACGAACGAGCATCTCTTCTGCCTGCCCAGCCGCAACTTCTACCTCTACGCCGTTCAGGATCAACGGGACCATGACGTTCTCACGAACCGAGAGGGTCGAGAGGAGATTGAAGTGCTGGAAGACGTAGCCAAGTTTTGTTCGCCGAAGGGTCTGAAATGTCGATTCAGCCGCCAGCTGAGTTCCGACCCCGCCGATGACCACCTCACCACTGGTGGCGCGCTCGGCGAGCCCCAGGATATTCAGGAGCGTGCTCTTTCCGCATCCGGATTGCCCTACCAAGGCAACGAACTCGCCCGGGTAAATTGAGAGGTCGATCCCACGCAACGCCTCAACGGGAGTGCTGCCGGAGTAAAAGGTCTTGGTTAGTTTGTGCGCCGAGATGAGGGGTTCCATGAGCTAGAGAGTACCGCTTCGGGGTTGGGGGGTGGAAGGGGGTAAAGATTTACCCCCCCTCTTCAAATACGACGTATGATGGGGAAAAGCATCCACGTGGAACCACGTCAAGAGGATCCGTCGACAAGAACACAATCCCAACCTTGACACTGACCGCACATCGCAGCTTAAATCGGGGACACCGCAAGGAACTGTGTGACCCATCCTCCGATCCCACCCACCACCTATGAGATCGCCCTCGACTTCCTCTCTAGGGATGGGGCAAAGCTCGATGCACCCGCCTTGGTGCTCAAGGTACGTAAAGCGTTCCCAGATGCCGATCCTCGAGAACTCAACTTAGCAGTAGAGACCTACATCGCCCGCCGCCAGGCCCCTGACAAGCTCGGGGAGTGGGCGCGGGAGGGGCACTTCTCTGTGAGCCTCCTACAGCAAGCGTCCCGGGAGTCGATCGCCTCGTACCGTGCTCGATACTTCGCGGGCCGAAGGCACATCCTGGAGATCGGCACCGGCACGGGCTCTGATACTGCAGCCCTCGCCCGCGTGGCGGAGCACGTCACCACCATCGATGGGGATCCGGATACATGCGAGTTGGCGAAACGAAACCTATCCTTGCAGGGTATCACTAATGTCACTTTCCTCGTCGGCAAAGCCGAGGAGCTCATTCCCTCTCTCACCAACCCGTTCGACGCCCTCTTCGCCGATCCGATGCGCCGAACAAAGAGTGGCGAACGTGTGTGGAGTGGCGAAGATTACGCTCCCCCTCTCTCGTTCCTACTCGGACTCCAGATCGGCTCGCTTCGCGCGATTAAGATCAGCCCCGGTCTCTTCGTAGATCCGTGTCCAGATGGTTGGTCCCGTCAGTTCGTGGGCTACGGAGAGGAGTGTCTGGAACAGACGCTCTGGTTTGGCAGTAGTGTGCCCGATTCAAGCATCGTCGTCACAGATCGAAACGTCTCGTGGGCACCACCCCAGGTGGCGACGATCCCTGCTCGTGCTGATTCCCTGGAGGGTTTTATCGTCGAGGCCCACTCCACCCTCAACAGGTGCCAACATCTCGATGCGTTCTTCGCTGAACGCGCGATTAAGCCGATTGCCGATGATGTTGCGTATGGGATCGCCGACCTCCAGCCTGAACCATCTAACCTTCTCTCATCGTACCGCATCATCGAGAGCGTGCCCTACTCCCGAAAAAACCTAAAACCGATCCTTACGCGCCTGCTGTGGAGCAATCGCACGGAGTTGAAAAAGCGAAATTTCTCAGGTGATATCGAACAGATCCGAGCCGAACTCGACCTCCCAAAGCACACCCATACCTCCCCGTTTGGAGTTGTCTTCTTTTTCCGCTACCATGGAAAGCCGTGGGCTGTTGTTGCTGAGCGTTTGCATGAAAAGTGAGATTGAAAGGCTTGCCGATGGTATTAAAGAGCTCGGCTTCAATGCATCAGGTGAGCAATTAGCTTCGCTTGTAGGCTACCTTGAAAAGCTCGATGTAACGAACCGTTCCTTTAACCTTACCCGCATCGCGCGAGAGGATTACGTTACCCTCCACCTCCTTGACTCGCTCACCGTCCTTCTTGCCATAGCTCACAAAGAGCCGCTCCGAATACTCGACGTTGGAACTGGCGCCGGCTTTCCG
>JALRCK010000155.1 GCA_023262305.1 Deltaproteobacteria bacterium | reverse complement strand
CGGCTTTATCTTTAACAGCCGACCGCGAGCTCCGCTTATCCCACTCCCATGCGAGCGCAACGAACAGAAGCGCGGGCACTCCCCAATTCCACAGGTCGGGAATCGCCGCTGTGAGCGCCCAACCAACACCGACCACAAGGTGGACCCAGCCCTCTTTGGCTGAGCCCTCGCCCTTGAGCTTGTATACAGTCACGAGGCGCAAAACGCCCGCGAGGATCCAACCCACCGCACACGCGATGGTAAGTGCCAGTGTGAACTTCTGCATGCTAACCTTTCTCTTTAACCTCCGCCTTCATTGACGGAAGCTTCCAGTGCGAACTCGAAGCTTCCGTCAGAAGGTCTCTCTACTACCCCAGAAAATTTTAGCGGCTGCTAGGGTAGCAAGAGATGGGAAGGGCTGCCAAGGCGCGACGAGGAAGATTGGAATTATACACCTGATCTCAAAGGCTCGTTTTAGTACGATCCTACTCAATCGGCGAACTCCACGACCTTTTGAGGATCCGGGTCACTATCGCGCCAATCGGCGCACTATGCGTCATGTTGAAACTCCGAGGCACGCCGTCCTACGCCGCGCTCGTCTCAACCTTCGCAGCGTCGAGATACCACTCGACGATCTCTCGGAGCCCTCGCTCAAGGGGTACAGGATTGAACCCCGGCACGGTCTTTTTAACCTTGTCGACAACCAGGAACTTCGAGGTAGCCCCAACATATTTTGAGGTGTCGTACTGAATTTTAGCTGGGTCAAAGCCAACGTACTCGGCGAGCATCTCTGCATACCATCGAATCGGAAACTCAACTCCCCCGCCGATGTTAAAGATATCGTTATCAACGTGTGCAGCGAGGTAGGTCATCGTCTCAACAAACGTTGAAACATGAATCAACTCCCGTCGTTGATTCCCATCTCCCCAGAGAACTACCGGGGAACCCTTGAACTTGCCGTCTACTATCTTTCGCAAGAGGTCGAAGATGAAGTGCATCTGGCGACCATCGAGGTGGTAATCCGCACCGTACAACGTCGATGGAACGACAAAGAGGTACTTCATGCCGAACTGGCGCGCGAGCGACTGCAAGCCAACTAACAACATCCGCTTGGTCATCGCGTACGTGTAGAGGCTCTCGGTGGGAATGCCCTCAAGGAAGCGCTCCTCAACGTGAGGGGTTCCTGGCTCGTAGCAACAGCTTGTCCCGATAGCGATCATCTTGGCTTGTGGCTGCGCTGAGTACCACCACTCAAGGATATTCGTGTTGATCTGTTGGTTCTTAATCCACTGCTCTCCGGGATGTCTGAGACAAAAATCTCCGGCCTGCGTCCATGCCGCGAGGTGATATATCTGGTCGAACTTGGTCGCGCTAAACTTTGAGAGCGCCCCCTGTCGCGTCAGATCACACTCCCGCGACCCCACAGCGGTAACCTCATGCCCCTGAGCGCTCAGAGACTTCACCAGGTGAGTGCCTAAAAAACCGGTCGCTCCTGTAACAAAGATCCTCACGCATGCTCCTTTGGATTAACGGGGAAGAAAAAGGACACCCCATGGTCGATCAGGTGTTTATTATTTTTAAGGATCTCATCCTTAAAATTCCACGCCAAACAGAAGTAGATATCAGGGTGATCTGAGACCTCTTTCTCAATAACAATTGGGATGTGCATGCCGGGAGAATGGAGCCCTCGACGGAGCTCGTTCTTCTCAACGAGGCAGTCGAGGTGCTGCTTGCCGATACCGCAGTAGTTGAGGAAGGTGTTGCCCTTAACGGGGGCCCCGAATCCAAAGATCCTCTTGCCCTCTTTCTTAGCACCCTCAAGGAACGCGAGCGTCTCTCGCTTCATTGCGGCGACCTTCTCAGCAAACTTTTGGTACGTCGACAATTCATTCGACCGTGCCGCATCCTCCTCAGCGATGAGCGCTCGCAATCGATCGCTCGTTTCTCGGTTCGCCTCTTGATGCGTGACATAGAGGATCATCGAACCGCCGTGAATCGGCGAGAGGTAGCCATCAAAGCCCGTCAGTCCGTGCCGGTTGAGTAATCGTTCAACGGTCTTCAGCGTGTAGTAGAGGAGGTGCTCGTGGTAGATCTGATCAAAAGCCAGATTCTCAACGATGCTCTTCATGTAGAGGAACTGAATGACGAAGACGCCATCCGGCTTCAAGGCGACTTTGATGCCGCGAGTGGCTGAGTGCAGCTCCTCAAGGTGAAAGAAAACACCCGAGGCATTGATCACATCGAATTTCTGGTTGAGGTTCCGTGCGGTCCCTTCATTAAAGAACTCTGCAACCGTTGGAATGCCGGAGTCATTCGCGAGCTTCGCGATCTTGCTGCACGACTCAACGCCTCTTACCTCAAAGCCGAGCTCCTTGTATTGTTTGAGCTGCGTGCCATCGTTCGATCCGATATCGAGAACGCTCTTACCTGGGCGACCAGTTGTGAAGAGACGATCGACCTCCTTGGCGGTCCGCATAAAGTGGTCAGCCAACGTTTTGGTGGTTCCAGAAACGTAGGTGTGGTCGGCGAACATCACCTCTTTAGGGACGGTGTAGTCTAGTTGAACACAGGCGCAATCCTGGCAGTACACGAGCTTCAAGGGATACTTTGGCTCGCTTCCAACTTCATCAGCTGACAAAAAGTGATTGGCCCACGGTTGAAGTCCCAGGTCCAAGGCTGGAACGAGATCGGTTCCATCGCAGATTCGGCATTTCATATCTCTTCTTCCTATCAATCTCTACACTCAAGCGTTGCTCGGGTGTTTAGTCTACAGTCCCCTCACTCAGAAGCTGAACCAACTCAGCGTGGTTGGCAACCACCCTATCAGCGCTGCGAAGGTGCGAGTGCGAGAGCGTAGAGCAGACACCGACGCACGCCATCCCCGCGCTCTTGGCCGCCTGGATACCCAGGGGAGCGTTCTCAATAACTAAGCATTCGTCGGGAGATACTTGAAGGGCTTCGGCGGCTTTGCGATATCCCTCCGGCGCCGGCTTCCCTTGGACCAACTCATCACCCGTCACAACAACATCAACTCTTTTGAGAAGCTCTCCCGCTTGACCGGAGAGAAGCCTCGCTCGGCTTCCGCCCGATACGACAGCAACCTTGACACCATCGCCCCGAAGCTGATGCACCAGACCCTCAATCCCCACATAAAATGAGAACTGATTACTCTCCCGATAGAGCTGATCTTTGCGAGAAACCAAGGCTTCCGCCATCTGAGGGTCGCGGTCGTGACGAGCCAGCAGCCGACGAGCATATTCGATCGACTTCATCCCCTCGCTGACATAAAACTCCTCTGGGTCAAACGTCAGCCCCGACTCTGTGCAGGCGCGAGCCCACGCTCGACAGCTATCTTCGAGCGTCTTCCCGATGACACCATCGAAGTCGAAGAGTACAGCTTTAAACTTTTCCATAATTCATCTCTCGAAAGGGCGTCAGGCTCTTCATCTCACGAGCCTTCTCCTCGAGGGTGTAGTCAGCGTCACGATCAGCGAAGATGATCTGGCTTCCACCAAAATCGAACTTAAACGGAACGTGAAGGAATCGATTGAGGGCCTCCTTCACCTTCTGCTGCTTTTCGGGGGGAACGAAGAGGAGCAAGAATCCTCCCCCTCCTGCTCCGGTGATCTTTCCTCCGATCGCCCCGGCCGCCATCGCCTCGCTATGGATATCATCAACGTCAGGATTTGACACCAGGGAGCTAAATCCACGCTTCACATCCCACGCCTCTTGCAGCAACTCGCCGAACTCTGTGATGTCGGCTTTGCTATTGAGGATCGAGATGCTCTCATCAACAAGATCCTTCATGATACGCAGCTGCCGCTTCTTCGCGCCAAGGTTTTGAACGAACTTGCTTTGAACCTCCGCTGAGGTTCGAGCGATACCGGTGTAGAAGAGCATCAGGTGGCTGTTGAGCTCCCGAATTCTTTCTCCAGAGATGGTGACCGGCGTTACCGTTATCTCTCCGTTGGTGTGAAAATCAATTCGATTGAGTCCACCATACGCGGCAGACACCTGGTCTTGGGAACCAACCGCTTCTTTAAGAACGTTCTGCTCAAGGTGAATGCTCTCCATCGCCAAGTCGTTCTTGGAAATCATGCGACCAGCGAGACCGTAGCACGCATTCAGCAATCCCACCGTAAACGCCGAGCTCGTTCCCATGCCGCTTCGCGCTGGCAGGTCACCGACCGCGTGGATCTCAAGCCCTCGGTTGATATCGATGTGCTTGAGAACGGCTCGTACAGCCGGGTGCTGAATCTCATCGATCGTGTTGGTCTGCTCGATCTTCGACCACACCACGCGATATTTGTGCTCCAAAAAGGGAGGAAGATATCGGCAGGTCAGGTAGCAATATTTGTCGATCGAAGAAGAAACAACCGAGCCTCCATGACGAAGATACCACGCAGGAAAATCTGTGCCTCCGCCAAAGAGTGATATTCGATAGGGTGTTCGGGAGATAATCATGCTTTCCTTTGATACAGGTCGCTAAAGAGCTCCCGCTCTACGAGTTCGCAGATGAGGTGCTCAACGCTTAGGTGACTCTCTTGAATGTACTGCGTGTGCGAGCTTGGAACCGCGATAGCAACATCAGCCAGATCCTTCATGACCCCCTTCTCGCCCATAAGCGCGATACACGAGAGTCCTTTGACCTTAGCCAGCTTCATCGCCTGAACTACATTCTTCGAGGAGCCGCTGGTGCTGATACCGAGTAACACGTCGCCGCTCTCTCCGAGCGCCTCTACCTGGCGCTCAAAAACTCCGTCATATCCACAATCATTCGCAAATGCAGTAAGAAAACTTGAGTCAGTCGTCAACGCCACCGCCGGAAGTGCCCGGCGCTGGACCTCCTTGGTCAATCGGCTCACAAATTCAGCCGCCATGTGCTGACAATCTGCCGCGCTCCCTCCATTTCCGCAGAGAAGGAGCTTCTTGCCATTTCGATATGCTTTCGTCACAAGGCTTGCGGCCTCAATAATGTCAGAGGCGCACCTCTCCATCACCAGCTGCCGCACCGCGTTGCTCTCACTTAAGCGTTGTTGCACAACCGTGATCGCATCTTTCATGAGTCGGTTCTCCACGAAAAGAGGCTCTGTGCCTGCTCAAATGACTGTGGCGTTCCAATATCAATAAACATCGGGGTATTGGTCGCATGTCCATAGAATTTGCGACCGATCCACTGTGGGAAGATATCCTTCTCAAGGGAGAGGATCCGTCCGGGTGGGATTTCCTTAATGAGCGAGCGCTCCATCAGATACACCCCTGCATTGATGAATCCGGCGCCAGTAGCTCCTGACTTCTCAATAAAGCTCTCGATTTTTCCGTTTTCATCGATCACTACAGATCCATACCGCGAGCAATCCTCAACATACGTCAGAAGGAGGGAGGCCTCCGCATCTTTGGCATCGTGGAACGATTTGAAAGTTGGGTAATTGAACTCACAGTAGGAGTCCCCATTCAACACCAGCGCACGATCCGTGGTGATGTGCTCAAGCGCAAAACGAACCGCTCCAGCTGTCCCGAGGAGTGCGTGCTCGCGGGAGTGCGTTATGGAGAGGTCTTTGAACGAAGCCTGGTAGAGGTGCTCAATCTGCTCAGCCATGTACCCGGTGCATACCACCACCTTTCGCACACCGAATCCGCGCAGCTGCTCGAAGATGCGCTCGAGGAAAGGTTGGCCTGCGACATCGGCGAGAACCTTGGGACGGTCCGAAACCGCCGCGCGCAAACGCGTTCCCAAACCACCCGCCAGAATGACCGCTGTGACCTCGCCTATCATACTATACGGTCCTCATCGGACTTCGTTTCAGCATGCGGTAACCCTTGATCAACTCCTGAATGCCATCAGA